>JACDED010000101.1:12665-17763 GCA_013816615.1 Bacteroidota bacterium | reverse complement strand
ATCTTGAGGGGGCTATTTGCGCGGAATTTCCAATTTAACTATAGCTTTCCAAAAAATAATATTTTAAGAAATATTAATCCAAAATATTTTAATGAAAATAAAAAGAAATTCAGAAACTCTTTTTAAGCAAAAACACGGCTATTTATGCGCTATATACTATTAAGCAAATGTTGTACCAACTTATAAATCGTTAAGTCAAAAATTTGACACTTGAAAGTTTCCGTTATAGGTTATTGGAATATGTAGCCTGAATCGTTAAAAATTGACCAAACACAACAATTAAGACATAATAATTAAAATTAAACATCATTAGGTGCAACACATCTAACCCAATACTGCATAATAACACTCAAAGTTTTTTCAAGTTCGATTACGCTATTCTGCTTTACAAAAAAACCTTGAACCGACATACTATAAGCATCAATAACAGATTTTTGATCAGATGCAGTTGTAAAAAAAAGATAAGGTATACATTTTGTTACCAAAGCTTCATTTGTTTGAATTTGCTTTCTTAGCTCAAAGCCACTAATCTTTGGCATATTGATATCAGACATAATTAGAAACGGAACAACATCCTTTCGATTAAGATATTCAAATGCTTCATCACCATTAATAAAAAAAATCAGTTTGTTTTTGTAATTCAAAGACTTAAAAGCTTCGGCAAATAAAAATTGATCATCCGGGTCGTCTTCTATTATAATCACAGGTCCGTTTACATTCATATTTCTAATTTATAAAATAAAGTTACTCGATCGTTCAAAAAAAAGCAGACATTTTTAACTTAATTTTTTAACAAATCAGCAACAATATTATTACGAAGTTACGCTATTATATCTGATTAAGATAATTACTTGCCTTAATTCATTACTAAGTTTATTGTTTGCATTTTTTGAGGCTTAAATTGCCAATTTTGAGGTGTAATTAAAATATTTAATGAGGCGAAAGACACTGATCGTTCGTGTAGATGATACAACCGAAGTGATCTTTATATGACGAGCATTTGAAAGAAAATGCTAAGAAAAATTATAACTTCAATTTGAAATGCAAGGCATTTTCGTTTTTATATTCTGTTTATGTGAGAAAATTTCAAATTAGATTGATGTTTATTTAGATAAATATTCTGTCAGAAGCATAATTTTTTCTAACAAGTAAGTCTTTCTAATTAAATTAGTTCCAGGATTTTTTAATTCTTTTTCAAGATTAGCTACTAACCCTTCTACATGAATAGTAGAAAGTTTTGTTCGTTTGGAAATTATTTGCCTAAGACTATTCTGTATTTTGCAACTGTATCTGGCTTGGTAAAAAACCCATCCGCCCCAAACTTAAAAGCTTTATCAATATCATGCTTTAGATCACTTGTGCTAAGCGTAACAAATATTATTTGTAAAAGAATGTTGTTTTAATGCCTTTAAAACATCAAAACCCGATAAATTAGGCATGTTTATATCTAAAATAATAATGTGGGGATCCTGATGTGAAGAGCCTTCACAAACACCCTTTTTAAGCATATAATCCAAAACTTGCATTCCATTATAAAATGAAATCCACTCTGAATTCGGATGTTCATCTTTTATAGCTTTGCGAATAAATATCTGGTCATCAATATCATCGTCAACAATTAATATTCTTACTTTATTATTTAAATTTTTCATTTAATTTATTTTATTGATACCAATACTATTATAAATGTTGATTATGGTAACGAAAATTCAATAAGCAATGCTATGACCTAAGGTAACAATTTTTTTCATTCAACTGAAAGGTTGGGGATGACATCTTTAAAGCAGGCCCTGCAACAAGAATAATGTTACGCGGTTTGATCGGTACTAATGTTTTTTGATAAGGAAGCTATTCAATTATAAAAATATAATTTCAGGAAATTCCCACATTTTACCAAATTAAAAGGTTTATTCTTAATTTTTTTATGTTTTTTCCTTAAAAATTTTAGCCAGTTTTTTACTTAAAATTGTAACTTCAATTGGCTTAGTTAAAAAAGCGGCGATTTTCAGTGATTTGATTTTATTCATGGAATTGAGATAAGTTGGATCTGAATAGATGATTAATGGTGTATGTTGCAGATGAGCTATTTTTTTTATAGCCTTTAGGCATTCAATACCGTCCATTGCTTTAAAATTTATATCAATAAAAATAAAATCAGGAACGAAGTTTTTATTATTTAATATTTCAAGACATTGAGCTATCAATAACTGTTGAACATTCAATATTTAAATCAATCAGATCAATAGCAGTTTCAAATATTTCCTGATCTTCAAAATTACTATCAACCAATAGACAGGATTTATAGTTTTTATTGTTCTCAATCATCATAAATGCGAATTCCTGCTAAAATTACATAAACTTCTTCGAAAAATGTGGCCAGTTAGGTAAATTTAATGGGTCAAAAATAAAGTTTAAATATGCTTTTTTTTATTATCTTTGAATCAGTAAAACTTTGATATATTTTGGATTTTAAAAAGCTAACAATTTTGTTACCTATTTGTTACTCGAACAATCTTAATATCTCTTAGAAAGCTTATGCATGGCCGTTTTAGACAAAATTGAAACTTAGAAACTGTTTAAAATTTAAATATGCCAAAGCTCCCTCAACAACTTTTAAACAGCCTTTCGCAATTAGATCATTTTAATGCAGAGGCCTTTGTGGAGGCCCATCGCGAAGAGAACAAAATTACTTCCATCCGTTTAAATCCTTTCAAAAAAACCGATCTTGATTTTAAAGTGAATGATAAGATAGGCTGGAGCAATGATGGTTATTATATAAATGAACGTCCCTCTTTTACACACGATCCCTTATTTCATGCAGGTTGTTATTATGTACAGGAGCCCGGAAGTATGTTTATTGAGCTGGCTTTAAAACAAACGCTAGAGCTTACAAAACCTTTAAATGTGCTGGACGCCTGTGCTGCACCGGGTGGCAAAAGTACTTTGATAAACTCGCTAATTAGTAATGAAAGCTTATTAATTGCTAATGAATTTATAAAATCACGTGCCGATATTTTGGTAGAGAACCTCAGCAAATGGGGAACATGCAATACAGTTGTTACTAATAACGATACCGAACGTTTTTCAGAGCTGACATCTTTTTTTGACGCTGTTGTTATTGATGCGCCTTGCAGTGGTAGCGGACTTTTTAGAAAGCAGGCCGATGCGGTAGATCATTGGAGCGAAGACAATGTAATTGCCTGCAGCGTACGCCAGAAGAAGATCCTGACCGATCTTGCACCTTCTTTAAAAGAGAACGGTATTTTGGTATACAGCACCTGTTCTTACTCTGTTGAGGAAGACGAGCAAATTGTGGAATGGTTAATAAATGAATTTGGCTTTGAATATGTGCCGCTGACCCTTAATAAAGAATGGGGAATTATTGAAACCCCGCTAGGATATAGGTTTTACCCACATTTAACCAAAAGCGAAGGCTTTTTTTGTGCTGTATTAAGAAAAAAAACTCACGAACAAACTACTTTTGTATCGAAAAAAAGATCTTCGTTAGAAATTACAAAGGCCGAACTGGCAATACTGGCGCCATTTTTAGAGTTAAATGACCATCACATTATAAAAAAGAACGAACGCTTTCATTTATTGAATACTGCAGCCTTAAATTTTTTAATTGCTTACGAAAAGCAGTTCTATTTTAAGAAGGCCGGGGCTGTAATAGGCGAAATTAAAGGAAAAGACATGGTTCCCAATCACGAATTTGCTTTAATTACTGTTTTAAATAAAAATTTACAGGTTTTAGAATTAGATCGCGAACAAGCAATAAAATTTCTTAAAAAAGAAAGTTTTGAATATTCATCTACTGAAAAAGGTTTGGTATTAATAACTTATAAGAATAAAGGCCTGGGATGGGCTAAGGTGCTGCCAAACCGCATAAATAATTACTTTCCAAACGAATTAAGAATTCTAAAATAAGGCGTATATTTGCGCCGGATTTTTTTTGATTTAATAAAGAAGAAAAAACTTTAAAAAAAACATGAAAAAAATCGATAAATATTTTGTTAGAGTAAAAAGTATTACTACCTTTGCCATCCCTTTTTAAGGGCAGTTCTTTAAAAAAAACAAAAAAGCCGAAGTAGCTCAGCTGGTAGAGCCACTGATTTGTAATCAGTAGGTCGGGGGTTCGAGTCCCTTCTTCGGCTCTTTTTTTGTGAGGGGATATACCAGAGTGGCCAAATGGGACAGACTGTAAATCTGTTGTTTCGACTTCGGAGGTTCGAATCCTCCTGTCCCCACAGGCTAAAAAATTTAAGTGCTTTGATTTTGATCAAAACTTAAATTAATAAGCGAAAGTAGCTCAATTGGTAGAGCTCCAGCCTTCCAAGCTGGAGGTTGCGGGTTCGAGACCCGTCTTTCGCTCAGGTTAAAGGTCCGGTGGATCTTTAAAAGATAATGATTATTGTACTAGAGAAGTTGATACATACGCCTGATATGAGAGGCGACAAAACGATAAAAAACTTGGCTTTACGGTTTTTTATTTTTTTGAAAGTCCCAAAAAGAGGGACTTTTGGCATGTGAAGCAGACTGTTCTTTAAAAAAATGAATTACAAGCGGCTTTTTAACAAAAAAGGCAAAGATAAGCTGTTGTAGCTCAGTGGTAGAGCACCTCCTTGGTAAGGAGGAGGTCGGCAGTTCAATCCTGCTCAACAGCTCAAAAGAAGAAGAAAAAGATTTTAAAAATAAATATATAACAAACAACAAGTAAAAAATAACAACTATGGCAAAAGAAAAATTCGACCGTTCCAAACCACACGTAAACATTGGAACAATTGGTCACGTAGATCACGGGAAAACTACTTTAACAGCTGCTATTACAACTGTATTAGCTTCTAAAGGTTTATGCGAAATCCGTGATTTCTCGTCAATTGACAACGCTCCTGAAGAAAAAGAGCGTGGTATTACTATTAACACTTCTCACGTAGAGTATGCAACGGCTAACCGTCACTATGCTCACGTTGATTGTCCAGGTCACGCGGATTATGTAAAAAACATGGTTACGGGTGCTGCACAAATGGATGGTGCAATTTTAGTTGTAGCTTCTACAGATGGTCCAATGCCACAAACTCGTGAGCATATCCTTTTAGCC
>JACDED010000101.1:0-12655 GCA_013816615.1 Bacteroidota bacterium | reverse complement strand
GTGCCTAAATTGGTTGTTTTCATGAACAAAGTTGACATGGTTGAAGATGCTGAGTTATTAGACTTAGTTGAAATGGAAATCCGTGAATTATTAACTTTCTATAAATTTGATGGTGATAACACACCAATTATTCGTGGATCTGCTTTAGGTGGATTGAATAACGATCCAAAATGGGTTGATAAAATTATGGAATTAATGGATGCAGTAGATACTTACATTCCAATTCCTCCGCGTGAAAAAGAAAAACCATTTTTGATGCCGGTTGAAGACGTGTTCACGATCACTGGTCGTGGTACTGTTGCTACAGGTCGTATCGAAACTGGTGTGATCAACTCTGCTGATAACGTTGAAATTATTGGTATGGGTGCTGAAAAATTAAACTCAACTGTAACAGGTGTGGAAATGTTCCGCAAGATCCTTGATTACGGTGAGGCTGGAGATAACGTAGGTTTATTATTACGTGGTGTTGAGAAAAAAGACATCAAACGTGGAATGGTTATTATTAAACCAGGAACTGTAAAACCTCACGCTAAATTTAAAGCTGAAGTTTATATCTTGAAAAAAGAAGAAGGTGGACGTCACACTCCATTTCAAAATAAATACCGTCCACAATTCTATTTCCGTACAACTGACGTAACTGGAGAAATCGAGTTAGAAGCAGGCCGTGAAATGGTATTACCTGGAGATAACGTTACTATTACTGTTAACTTGATTAACCCAATCGCTATGGACAAAGGTTTACGCTTTGCTATCCGTGAAGGTGGACGTACCGTTGGTGCTGGTCAGGTAACTGAAATTTTAGACTAAGCCATAGTCAAAATATATAGGCAAAATGGCTCCTTTAAACGGGAAGCCATTTTGCCATTTATAAAAGGACTTAAAAAAACACAGCTTACGGGCGTAGTGCAATGGTAGAATATCGGTCTCCAAAACCGCTGATGGGGGTTCGAGTCCCTCCGCCCGTGCAACGATTGGTAACTAAAAAACGAAAAGAAAATGAGCAAAATAGGAACATATCTATCAGAAACTAAAAATGAACTGGTTAACAAAGTTAGCTGGCCAACCTGGCCTGAGTTACAAAGCAGCGCTATTGTTGTTTTGATCTCATCAGTTATTATTGCATTGATAGTTTTTGGGATGGACAAGGTGTTTGATCTGTTAATGAAACAAGCTTACGACATTATTAAGTAATTTTTAAACATTTAAAATGGCCGATATAGTAAAAACTGACACCTCAACCAAAAAATGGTACGTAGTACGTGCTATTAGTGGACAGGAGAAAAAGATAAAACAATATATTGAAGTTGAGATCTCGCGATTAAAATTGAATGATTTTGTATCACAGGTTCTAATTCCAACTGAAAAAGTGATCCAGATCCGTAACGGTAAAAAAACCACTAAGGAACGTTCATTTTACCCTGGATATGTTTTAATTGAAGCAAACCTTTCGGGAGAAATCCCTCACATTATTAAAAATATTACTGGTGTAATTGGTTTTTTAGGTGAAACAAAAGGTGGAGACCCAGTGCCTATGCGTATTAGCGAGGTTAATCGTATTTTAGGAAAAGTAGATGAATTAACTGAAAGCGAAGGCACTGTAGCATCAAACTACATGGTTGGCGAATCGGTAAAAGTAATAAATGGTCCTTTCAATGGCTTTAACGGCGTAATTGAAGAGGTTATGGAGGACAAAAAGAAAATTAAAGTTACCGTTAAGATCTTTGGCCGTAAAACTCCGGTTGAATTAAATTTCGGTGAAGTAGAAAGAGAATAATTAAACAGATTATAAACGCATTGAAGGTTGATTAGTTTTTAAGAGGTGCTTTGCTGCTTCCAACTCAAAGTAACCCGGTAGTTACCGGTACTAAAAACGAAAGACCAACAATAAAAACAAATAAATAAAATAAAATGGCAAAAGAGTTATCGGCAGTTGTAAAATTGCAAATTAAAGGTGGCGCTGCTAATCCCTCACCTCCAATCGGACCTGCATTAGGTGCAAAAGGGGTAAACATTATGGAGTTCTGTAAGCAGTTTAATGCCAGAACCCAACAACAACCTGGTAAAGTATTACCGGTTATTATTAATGTTTACACTGATAAGTCGTTTGATTTCGTTATCAAACGTCCACCAGTAGCAATTCAGATCATGGAGCTTGCAAACATTAAAGCCGGTTCGGCTACCAGTAATCGTAAAAAAGTTGGCGCATTAACATGGGCTCAAGTTCGTACGATAGCTGAAGACAAAATTGTTGACATGAACTGTTTTACAATTGAGTCGGCAATGAACATGGTTGTAGGTACTGCAAGAAGTATGGGTGTTACAGTATCAGGCGAAAAACCTTACTAAAAATTAATCAATTATTAACAAACAAAAAAGCTTAACAAAATGGCAACATTGACTAAAAAAAGAAAAGCGGCTACGGCGAATTTCGACGCTAGCAAGTCTTATTCAGTGGCCGAAGCATCAAAAATTGTGAAAGACATCACAACTACTAAATTTGATGCATCGGTGGATCTAGCGATCCGTTTAGGAGTTGATCCTCGTAAAGCTAATCAAATGGTTCGTGGCACTGTTACCTTACCTCACGGTACTGGTAAAGTATTGCGTGTTTTAGCAATTGTAACTCCTGATAAGGAAGCAGAAGCTAAAGCTGCAGGCGCGGATTTCGTTGGATTAGATGAATACATCGAGAAAATCAAAGGTGGATGGACTGATGTAGATGTAATTATTACTATGCCTTCGGTAATGGGTAAAGTTGGTGCTTTAGGACGCGTATTAGGCCCTCGTGGTTTAATGCCAAATCCTAAAACCGGAACTGTAACCATGGATATCGGCAAAGCAGTAACAGACTCAAAAGGTGGAAAAATTGACTTTAAAGTTGATAAAGCAGGTATTATTCACGCAGGAATTGGTAAAGCATCTTTTACTGCAGACAAATTAGCTGAAAATGCTAATGAATTATTACAAACTATTATCAAGTTAAAGCCTTCTTCAGCTAAAGGAACTTATGTAAAATCAGTTACTTTAAGCAGCACTATGAGCGCGGGAATTATCATCGATACTAAAGTACTTAACTAAAAACACTGCTAAAAATGAATAAAACTGAAAAAACAGAAGTAATAGATCAGTTGGTAGCAAAATTAAATGCCAACGATAAGATCTATTTAGCAGATTGTTCAACATTAACAGTTGAAAAAGTAAATGCATTTCGTAAACAATGTTTCGAGAAAAAAATCTCGGTAACTGTTGTAAAAAATACATTACTTAAAAAAGCAATAGAACGCGCTAACGACAGTAAATTAGCTGAATTAATACCAGCTCTAAAAGGCGAAACAGCTTTAATCTTTACCGATACATCAAATGCACCGGCTAAGATCATTAAAGAATTTCGTAAGAACGGCAAAAAGCCTGCTTTAAAAGCAGCTTATGTTGAACAAATGGTATTTATGGGTGATGGTCAGTTAGACGCTTTAGTTGGTCTGAAATCTAAAAACGAATTAATTGCAGATGTAGTAGCATTACTAAAATCTCCAATTCAACGCGTAATTGGTGCTTTAGAAAACAAAGGTGGCGAAGACAAAGCTGCATAAATTGTTAAAAAGAACGATCAAAAAACAATAATTAATCAAATTAATAACAAGTAAAAAATCATAAAAATGGCTGATATTAAAGCAATAGCTGAACAATTAGTAAGCTTAACAGTAAAAGAAGTTCAAGAATTAGCAACAGAATTAAAAGACGTTCACGGAATCGAACCAGCTGCTGCTGCGGTTGTAGTTTCTGCTGGTGGTGGTGGCGAAGCTGCTGCTGCAAAAACATCTTTTGACGTAATGTTATTAGAAGCAGGTGCTGCTAAATTAGGTGTTGTTAAAGTTGTTAAAGACTTAACAGGATTAGGCTTAAAAGAAGCTAAAGATCTAGTTGACGGTGCTCCAAAAGCAGTTAAAGAAGGTGTTGGCAAAGAAGAAGCTGAAGCAATTAAAAAAGCTTTAGAAGAAGCTGGTGCTAAAGCAGAAATTAAGTAATTCTGTATATTTTACTAGTAAACAGCCCTTTACGTAACAACAAAAAGGGCTGTTTACCTGTTTTTTTAAGTATAAAAGAACAGAGAACTTTGGAAAGACAAAATTGTATTAATTAAACCTCACATATACCTTGGCTGCAAGTACAAAAATTCAAAAACGAGTTAATTTCTCGTCCAACAAATTTCCAATCGAATACCCTGATTTCTTAGATATCCAGGTGAAATCCTTTCAGGATTTCTTTCAATTAGAAACCACTCCGGAAAACCGTAAAAAAGAAGGTTTATTCAGAGTGTTTGCCGAAAATTTTCCAATTTCTGATGCGCGTAACAACTTCGTATTAGAATTTAAGGATTATTATATCGACCCACCACGTTACGCTCTTGAAGAGTGTATTGAACGTGGCCTTACCTACTCTGTTCCTTTAAAGGCTAAATTATACCTTTATTGTACAGACCCTGAACATGAAGATTTTGAACCGATCATGCAGGACGTGTATTTGGGAACTATCCCTTACATGACCCCAAAAGGTTCATTCATTATAAATGGCGCTGAACGTGTTATTGTTTCGCAATTACACCGTTCACCTGGTGTGTTCTTCGGACAAAGCCGCCACGCTAACGGAACTAAATTATATAGTGCCCGTGTTATCCCTTTTAAAGGTTCCTGGATAGAGTTTGCTACAGACATTAACAATGTAATGTATGCTTATATCGATCGTAAGAAAAAATTACCAGTAACTACGTTATTACGTGCTATTGGTTTTGAAAGCGATAAACAAATTTTAGAAATATTTGGTCTTGCTGATGAAGTAAAAGTTTCAAAAGCAGGCTTAAAACGTGAAGTTGGCCGTAGATTAGCTGCGCGTGTTCTTAAAACCTGGATCGAAGATTTCGTGGATGAGGATACCGGAGAAGTTGTATCTATTGAGCGTAACGAAGTGATCTTAGACCGTGAAACGATCTTAGAAGACGAGCACATCGACTTTATTGCTGATGCTGGCGTTAAATCTATCATCCTACACAAACAAGATGTAATCACTGCCGATTTTGCGATCATTTACAATACATTACAAAAAGATTCAACCAACTCTGAAAAAGAAGCAATTGAATTTATTTACCGTTTATTACGTAATGCAGAACCACCTGATGAGGAAACTGCACGTGGCGTAATTGACAAATTATTTTTCTCTGACAAACGTTACGACTTAGGTGAAGTTGGCCGTTACCGTATCAACAAAAAATTAGGATTAAACATCCCAATGGAGATCCGTGTATTGACCAAAGAAGATATGATCCTGATCATTAAATATCTTATTGAGTTAATTAACTCAAAAACAGATGTGGATGATATCGATCACTTATCAAACCGTCGTGTACGTACAGTTGGTGAGCAATTATTCTCTCAATTCGGTGTAGGTTTAGCGCGTATGGCGCGTACAATTCGTGAACGTATGAATGTACGTGATAACGAGGTGTTCACACCAACCGATTTGATCAATGCTAAAACATTATCATCTGTAATTAACTCATTCTTCGGAACAAACCAGTTATCACAATTCATGGATCAAACCAACCCTTTATCGGAGATCACGCACAAGCGTCGTCTTTCGGCACTAGGGCCAGGAGGTTTATCCCGTGAGCGTGCAGGTTTCGAGGTTCGTGACGTTCACTACACTCACTACGGTCGTCTTTGTACTATCGAAACACCAGAGGGTCCAAACATTGGTTTGATCTCATCTCTTTGTGTTTATGCTAAAGTAAATAAATTAGGCTTTATCGAAACTCCTTACCGTACGGTAACAAACGGTAAATTGGATTTCAACAAACCTGTTATTTATTTAACTGCAGAAGAAGAAGACCAAAAAAATATTGCACAGGCAAACGTTGATCTTGATGATAAAGGAAATATCCAAACCAAAAAAGTAACATCACGTTACGAAGGTGATTTCCCTATTCTTGATCCGGAAAAGATCCATTTAATGGATATTGCTCCAAATCAAATTGCATCTATTGCGGCATCTTTGATCCCGTTCTTAGAGCATGATGATGCCAACCGTGCGTTAATGGGATCGAACATGCAGCGCCAGGCTGTGCCTTTATTGCGCCCACAAGCGCCCATTGTTGGTACAGGTATTGAAGCGCGTGTTGCTGAAGATTCTCGTGTATTAATTAATGCTGAAGGAGAAGGTATTGTTGAGTATGTAGATTCTCAATCAATCACTATCCGTTACAACCGTACTGAAGAAGAAAAATTAATTTCATTTGAAGGCGATGTAAAAACATACAAATTAACCAAGTTCCAAAAAACCAATCAAAGTACTTGTATCAACTTAAAACCTATCGTTAAAAAAGGCGATAAAGTTAACCGTGGACAAGTATTATGTGAAGGTTACGCTACACAAGATGGCGAATTAGCATTAGGCCGTAACTTAAAAGTTGCGTTCATGCCTTGGAAAGGTTACAACTTTGAGGATGCAATCGTAATTAACGAAAAAATTGTTCGCGAAGATATCTTTACTTCTATTCACATTGATGAGTATTCGTTAGAGGTGCGTGATACAAAACGTGGAATGGAAGAATTAACTCCGGATATTCCTAACGTTAGTGAAGATGCAACTAAAGATCTTGATGAGAAAGGTATTATCCGTATTGGTGCCGATGTAAAAGAAGGAGATATTTTAATTGGAAAAATTACACCTAAAGGTGAAACAGATCCATCTCCGGAAGAAAAATTACTTCGTGCTATCTTTGGTGATAAAGCCGGCGATGTGAAGGATGCTTCATTACGTGTTTCCCCTTCTATTAAAGGAGTTATCGTAGAGAAAAAATTATTCTCCCGCGCTATTAAAGATAAAAAAGCTAAAGCTGAAGAAAAACCGTTAATTGAGAAATTAGATACAGATCACGAGAAAAACGTTTACAACTTAAAATTAAAATTAGTTGATAAATTATTTGTTCTTGTAAATGGTCGTACTTCTCAAGGTGTTACTAATATTTTAGGAGAAGAAGTTATTCCTCGCGGAACTAAGTTCACTCAAAAATTATTAGAGCGTGTTGATTATTCTGAAGTTAATCCGGGTAACTGGACAACTGATAAAGACAAAAACGAACAAATCGAACGTTTGTTACATAACTTCTTAATTCAATACAATGATTATTTAGGAAAATACAAACGTGAGAAATTCCAAATTACTGTTGGTGATGAATTACCAACCGGAATTGTTCAGTTAGCTAAAGTTTATATTGCTCAAAAACGTAAGTTAAAAGTGGGTGATAAAATGGCGGGTCGTCACGGTAACAAAGGTATTGTTGCGCGTATCGTTAAAGAAGAAGATATGCCGTTCTTAGAAGACGGAACAACAGTGGATATAGTTTTAAATCCATTAGGTGTACCTTCTCGTATGAACCTTGGGCAAATTTATGAAACAGTTCTTGCATGGGCTGGTCAAAAATTAGGGTTGAAATTCTCTACTCCTATTTTTGATGGTGCAACGCTTGAACAAATAGATGAATATACTGCAAAAGCAGGCTTACCACAATTTGGCCGTACATACTTGTATGATGGTGGAACTGGTGAACGCTTTGACCAACCTGCAACTGTAGGTATCATTTACATGTTAAAATTAGGACACATGGTAGATGATAAAATGCATGCTCGTTCAATAGGGCCATACTCATTAATTACACAACAACCTCTTGGTGGTAAAGCACAATTTGGTGGTCAGCGTTTTGGTGAGATGGAAGTTTGGGCGCTTGAGGCATACGGTGCTGCAAATGTATTACAGGAATTATTAACCGTGAAGTCAGATGACGTTATGGGCCGTGCAAAAGCTTATGAAGCAATTGTAAAAGGTGATAACATCCCTGCACCGGGTATTCCTGAATCGTTTAACGTATTGTTGCACGAATTAAGAGGTCTGGCTTTAGATATTACAATGGATTAATAATTTTTTCCGGTCCCTGAGCTTGTCGAAGGGATCGGAAATTTTTAAGTTCAAGTAAAATCAAGAATTTCATAATGTAAAAGAAAAAAAACAAACATGGCATTAAGAAGAGATAATAAACAAAAATCAAATTTCTCAAGAATAACCATCAGCCTTGCTTCGCCGGAGACCATTCTTCGTCGTTCAAGTGGTGAGGTATTAAAACCGGAAACCATTAACTACCGTACTTACAAACCTGAAAGAGATGGTTTGTTTTGCGAACGTATTTTTGGACCAATTAAAGATTATGAATGTCATTGTGGTAAATACAAACGTATTCGTTACAAAGGCATTGTTTGCGACCGTTGTGGTGTTGAAGTTACTGAAAAGAAAGTACGTCGCGAGCGTATGGGTCACATCAACTTGGTTGTGCCTGTTGCTCACATCTGGTATTTCCGTTCGTTACCAAATAAAATTGGTTACTTATTAGGTTTACCAACAAAAAAATTAGACATGATCATTTACTACGAACGTTATGTAGTAATTAATGCAGGTCTTGCAATAGAAAATGGTGTTTCTTATTTGGATTTCTTAACGGAAGAAGAATATTTGAACGTTGTAGATACAATGCCAAAAGATAACGCTTTGCTGGATGACGCAGATCCAAATAAATTTATTGCTAAAATGGGTGCTGAAGCAGTTCAGGATCTATTAGCACGTTTAAACTTAGATGAAATGTCTTACGATTTGCGCCATAAAGCAAATACAGAAACATCTCAACAACGTAAAAACGAAGCATTAAAACGTTTACAGGTTATCGAAGCATTCCGCCAGGCAAACCAAAATGTGGTTAACCGTCCGGAGTGGATGATCGTTAAAGTTGTTCCGGTAATTCCACCTGAATTGCGTCCATTGGTGCCACTGGATGGCGGCCGTTTTGCAACTTCAGATTTGAATGACTTATACCGTCGTGTTATTATTCGTAACAACCGTTTAAAGCGTTTAATTGAAATTAAAGCTCCTGATGTAATTTTACGTAACGAAAAACGTATGTTACAGGAATCAGTAGATTCGTTATTCGATAACTCACGTAAATCTAATGCAGTTAAAACCGATAGTAACCGTCCTTTAAAATCATTATCTGATTCATTAAAAGGTAAACAAGGCCGTTTCCGTCAAAACTTATTGGGTAAACGTGTGGATTATTCTGCTCGTTCGGTAATTGTTGTTGGGCCAGAATTAAAATTACACGAGTGCGGATTGCCAAAAGATATGGCAGCTGAATTATTCAAACCATTTATCATTCGTAAAATGATCGAACGTGGTATTGTTAAGACAGTAAAATCCGCTAAAAAAATTGTAGATAAAAAAGAACCAATTGTTTGGGATATTTTAGAAAACGCATTAAAAGGTCACCCGGTTATGTTAAACCGTGCCCCAACATTGCACAGACTAGGTATCCAGGCTTTCCAACCAAAATTAATTGAAGGAAAAGCTATCCAGTTACATCCATTGGTTTGTACAGCGTTTAACGCCGATTTTGATGGTGATCAAATGGCAGTGCACGTACCGTTAGGTCATGCAGCTATTCTTGAAGCACAGATCTTAATGTTAGCGTCGCACAATATTTTAAATCCATCTAACGGTGCGCCGGTTTCGGTTCCATCTCAGGATATGGTACTTGGTTTATATTACTTAACTAAATCTAAAAAGAATTTACCTAACGACGTTGTAAAAGGCGAAGGAAAAATTTTCTATAGCGCAGAAGAAGTAATTATTGCTTTGAATGAGAAAAGTGTAGATATGCACGCTCAGATCAAAATTAAAATTACCAATGCATTAGAAGGAGATAAATTAGTAACTAAAATTATTGAAACATCTGTTGGTCGTGTTATTTTTAACGCGGTTGTGCCACATGAAGTAGGTTACATTAACGAATTATTAACTAAGAAATCATTACGTGATATTATTGGTATGATCGTTAAGAAAACCGGTATGGCTAAAACAGCTAAGTTCTTAGATGATATTAAAGAATTAGGTTTCAAAACAGCATTTAAAGGTGGTCTTTCATTTAACTTAGGAGATATTCAAATTCCTGAAGAGAAAATGAAGATCATTGCAGAATCACAAACTCAGGTTGACGAAGTGATTGGTAACTATAACATGGGTTTTATTACCAACAACGAACGTTACAACCAAATTATCGATATCTGGACACACACCAACTCTAAAGTAACTAAAAAAGTGTTGGATAAATTAAGCTCAGACAGACAAGGTTTTAACCCTGTATTTATGATGCTTGATTCTGGTGCCCGTGGTTCGAAAGAGCAGATCAAACAATTAAGTGGTATGCGTGGTTTGATGGCTAAGCCTCAAAAAGCCGGCGATACAACTGCTTCAATTATTGAGAATCCTGTACTTTCAAACTTCCGCGAAGGTTTATCGATCTTAGAATATTTTATTTCAACTCACGGTGCTCGTAAAGGTCTTGCCGATACGGCGTTAAAAACTGCCGATGCAGGTTACTTAACCCGTCGTTTAGTTGACGTTGCACAAGATGTTATTATTACTCAATCTGATTGCGGAACCCTTCGTGGATTAAGCATGACAGCATTGAAAAACAATGATGATGTTGTTGAAACTTTATACGATCGTTTATTAGGCCGTACAACTGTTAGTGATGTTTATCATCCAACAACAGGCGATCTTATTCTCGAAGGTGGAGAAATTATTACTGAAGATATTGGCGCGATCATTGATCAGTCTCCAATTGAAACTGTAGATATCCGTTCGGTATTAACCTGCGAAAGCCGCGTAGGTGTTTGTGCAAAATGTTACGGACGTAACTTAGCTAATGGCCGTATGGTTCAGTTAGGTGAAGCTGTAGGTGTTATTGCCGCACAATCTATTGGTGAGCCGGGTACACAGTTAACATTACGTACATTCCACGTTGGGGGTACAGCATCTAATACTGCTGCATCTTCTAACTTAATTGCGAAGTACGATGGTATAATTGAAATTGATGAATTACGTACTGTTGAACGTGTTAATCCTGATGGCAAAAAAGCTAACGTGGTTATCGGTCGTTCTACTGAGATGCGTATTATTGATTCGAACACAGGTATTACTTTAACAACAGGTAACATTCCTTACGGTTCGCAGCTTTACATCAAACCTAGCACGAAAGTGAAAAAAGGAGAATTGATTTGTGATTGGGATCCATATAACGCGGTTATCGTTTCTGAATTTGGTGGTACTGTAGAGTACGAACAAATTAAAGAAAATGTAACTTACCGTGAAGAGTCTGATGAGCAAACAGGTTTCCGTGAAAAAGTAATTATTGAGAGTAAAGACAAAACAATGAGTCCTTTAATGAGGATCGTTGATAAAAAAGGCGAAGCTCTTAAAACTTATAACATTCCGGTTAGTGCACACATTATCGTTAACGAAAGTGCTAAAATTGAGCCGGGTCAGATCTTAGTTAAGATACCTCGTGTTACTGGTAAAACAGGTGATATCACCGGTGGTTTACCTCGTGTTACCGAATTATTCGAAGCACGTAACCCAAGTAACCCTGCTGTAGTTTCTGAAATTGACGGTATTGTTACTTTCGGTAAAATTAAACGTGGTAACCGTGAAGTTTTAGTTGAAGCTAAAACTGGTGAGCAACGCAGATACTTAGTTAACTTAAGCAAGCACATCCTTGTTCAGGAAAATGATTTCATTAAAGCCGGTAACCCGTTATCTGACGGTGCTATTAGCCCTGGTGATATCTTATCTATCAAAGGACCAACTGCTGTACAGGAATATTTAGTAAACGAAATCCAAGAGGTTTACCGTTTACAAGGTCAGAAATTAAATGACAAACATTTCGAAACAATTGTTCGTCAGATGATGCGTAAAGTTGAAATTGTTGATCCGGGCGATACAATGTTCTTAGAACAACAATTGATCAACAAAGGCGATTTCATGACTCAAAATGATGAAATATTTGGTAAAAAAGTTATTCTTGAGCCAGGTGATAGCGCTGAATTAAAACGTGGTCAAATTATTACTGCACGTAAATTACGCGATGAGAATTCGTTATTGAAACGCAGAGATAAAAAAACTGTTGAATCAAGAGATGCTGTTCCTGCAACTGCAAATCCAATTCTACAAGGTATTACACGTGCTTCATTACAAACTAACAGTTGGATCTCAGCTGCTTCATTCCAGGAAACTACTAAGGTATTGAACGAAGCTGCAGTTAACGGTAAAGTAGATACTTTATTAGGATTAAAAGAAAACGTAATTGTTGGACATTTAATTCCTGCGGGAACTGGTTTACGTCAATACGAAAAATTAGTTGTTGGAAGCAAAGAAGAGTACGAGCGTTTAATGGCAACTAAAGAAGAAGTTGAAGAAGAAGCGTAAGCTAAATTGACAATTTTAAATTCATAATTTAAAAACCCGGTGAATAGTTCACCGGGTTTTTTGTTGAAGTACGATGTGTAAGCACACATAGTGTCCTCCTATTGAGGAGGTGGCGCGAAGCGCCGGAGGAGGATTTTGTCTTGCCTTAATATTTTTGTAACTTTAATTTATATTAAGCAGGCTCTTCATTTCATGATGAAATGAGTCCGCTGCAAGCAATGAACAGTGGGATTTCAACACTATATTGTCTGAAACTATTGATATCATTGGTTTTTATTATGTGAGTTGCTTTGTA
>JACDED010000204.1 GCA_013816615.1 Bacteroidota bacterium | reverse complement strand
TTTCTTAATCATAGTCAAAGATACAAAGCAACTCACATAATAAAAACCAATGATATCAATAGTTTCAGACAATATAGTGTTGAAATCCCACTGTTCATTGCTTGCAGCGGACTCAAAATATACCGTTAGTAATTTCAACCGATTGCCTATCGGCACCCGAATAATAAGTTTTGTTTAAAGAATTTATGGTAACAAGAGTTGGTCCGAATTCGAAACGTTTTATTTTATCCTGTGCTTTCGAAACATTGAAAAAAAATATAAGCAGAGTTATTTTTGCAAAACTTTTCATGAAACAATTTTAAGGATAACGAAAAGACATCTTAAATATTGTTTACAAAAAAAAGGGCAAAAAAAATCCCTTTTGCAACACAAAGCAAAAGGGATTTTACTCTTTAAACACAGAACTAAACACAAGAACTGAGTACGTTATAATTGTTTACCTATTATTAAATACGTTGGGTATTTATAAAAGGTTGGGTAAAGTCTTAATTTTTATAAGTTACAGCTATAACTGCCTCACCATCATTAATTTCGATAAAATTTGACCCATTATAAACAGTACAGCTAAACTTAATTTTAACCTTTTTAAACAGGATGTTACTATCGGCAGCTTTGTAATTTTCGACCGAAACTATTTCAAAATGACTATTATCCGACTGATTTATAGGTGCAGATGAGTATACGATCCCTTTTGGATCATTAATCTGGATGGTAATAGCAGATAACGCCTTTGTGTTTTGAATAGGGTTTAAATAGGCGCTAAAATTAGCTTCACCAAAAGAGCCGGTAAATACAGGTAATTGGTAATACGACTCGCAGGTATCATTATTAGCATCAACAACAGTAAGTTTTGGCGTATAAAGGTTTGGCGCCGTGTATTCGTGAGTTGGAGCGGCGTCATACGAAAAGTTACCATCGCCAAAAGTCCAATGGTATGAAAAAGGAGCTGTACCTGTTAAATTTGGTGCAGAGAATTTGTAGGTCATGTTAAGCGTTGGAGGTTGTACAGCTAATAATGCGTTAATACTTGTTTGAACGGGATTACCAACCCTGAACACATTACTATGAATAACATCACCAAAGGTTGTGCTTTTGGCCGATAAAGTAGCAGTGTATTTGTGATCTCTTTTTAATGTGCGTGTACAGTTTGGTCCACTCCATGTTGCGCCATCACTAAACGTCCAATTGTAAGTAACATTTTGTGATGTTTGGAGTGGTATAAAATTACCTGTGTAATATAAAGGCTCAATATTTATATCATTAAACTGATACATGCCCGGCACTAATGTACTATCAATAAACATGGTATTATTACCTGAAACTTTATAATCATTCATTAAAATAGTTAAGCCAAAACCGCAATTATCGGTACATTCTTTTTGTTTTAATTCACCTCTAAAAACGTAAACATTATTTGAATCAAGGTAATAAGCAGATTTCATGTAATACGAATTTACGCCGGCATCAATATCTACAGTAAATCCCCCAATATCACACTTAAAATAAAAAACCGGTTCGGGCTCTTCATCCTTTGGTGGCAGGGATTTTTTATTGCAGGCATTAAGAATCAGGGCCGTAAATAAAATAATAAGTACACGTATTTTCATATATCGCTTTTTCTTTTTTATAAAGTGATGAGATATTATTTCTCATCACTTAATTTTTTATTTCTCAAATAAAGTATACTGTACACCAACACGTAAGCCAATTGGTTTTTGTGAGTAATTATTAGAGCTGGTATTTTTAAATACATCACGTACACCATAAAGCACCTCAGCGTTTAAGTACATACGTTTGTTTAATTTAGCTTTGTAGAAAGCTGAAAGTAAAATATTATTTAATCTAACGCCTTCATAAATACCAGAAGTCTTGCTTACCATTTCGCTAGATTTAATACCATCTGTTAAACGGTAATTCTCAACTACATTTTTAGAGCTGAATAAGAAACTAGGGTTAACACCTGCACCAATTTGGTGAGAAGGACTAACAGCATAATAAAATTTAAGCGGTACTGAGAAATAATAAAGCGCTTGTGTTGTAATAATAGTGTTACTTGAAGTAGAACCTAAACCATAAACCGCTTTAGAGCTTTCGTAAAAAGATTGCTTTATATTACCCACATTGTAAAACTGTGAGCCAACACTAAAACCAACTTTTTTATTTAAGAATTTACCATAGTTTACACCGGCGTACCAGTTAAAACCTCTTGCATCTTTACCATCCTTAGAATCCCAACCTAATAAGAAAGCACCACCTGCTTCAGCATTTAAAAAGCTGATGCGGTTTTTTCCTTTACGGCGGTAATCTTCATCATACCATACTGGAATTTTAAGCGCTGCCAGTTTTAAGTTTCTTGGTGTATTATTGATGGTTAATGTTGCATCGATTCTGTCAAGCACATTATGCTCAAGCATTTTTGCACCTGCCAGGCCACTTACTTGTCTTTCGCCTAAGAATTGATCATCGCTTTCAACATTTTTAAAAGCACCATATTTTTTATCGCCTTTTCCTTCTTTATTTAAATTGCTTCCTGATGATTTTGCAGTAGCATGTTTACCAGACTTAGCGTTTAAAGAATTAGAACTTATATTGCTGTTAACAGAAGAATTATTTTCTGAATTAGCATTTACATCAGATGCTTTGTTAGTGTTACCTGAATTTACATTTGCGTTTTTAAGAGCCGCAGTTGAATTGTTTAAGCCATCTGCAGAAGAAGTTGTATTGTTAGAGTTCTTTGCTAAATAATTTGCAGCACCCTGTTCGCTACTATTATTTGAAGCTAATAAATTGTTATCTGAATTAGTGTTGAGATTATTTTTTCCATTTACACCTTGAGCTTGTTTAGATGAACCATTGTTATCAGAAGAAGAATTGTTTGCCAATTCATCTTTAATACCAAGCGGGCCCTGAGTTTTATACAGGGCAATACCGGCCGAAGTGATACCAAGGAACAACAATCCTAAGAAAAGGAATTTACCCCAGCCACGACTGGCAGCAAGCCTTCTTTCTGAATCTAATTGTTCGCTCAGCTTATTCCAATTTTGCTCATCAAAAGGAAATTCCGCTTCGTCAACTTTTTTTCTGATAATCTTATCAAACTTTTGTTCTGGGTTCATCGTTTCTTTATACTCTGATTAATATATTTTTTCCTATTTGTTCTTTTAATTTTTCTCTTGCTGCATTTAAATGCCACTTAGAAGTTCCTTCGCTAATACCAAGCAGCTCGCCTACTTCTTTATGTGAATAACCATCAATCACGTACAGGTTAAATACCTGTTTTGTGGCTTGCGGTAATTTATTTATCTCCTCATAAATTTGTTTACAGCTAATGTTGCTTAAGGCCTCATTTACATCAGCATAATCGGTTGAGTCGTAATATTCATCAACATAAGAAACGCGTTCTTTTTCACGCTTTTGTTTTCTGTACTCATCAATTAAGGTGTTAACCATAATACGACGTATCCAAACTTTAAAAGGAATTTCCGGCTTATATAAGTGAACATTCTTTAAGATCTTCATGAAGCCCATGTTTAAGATCTCTGAAGCTGTGTCTTTATCTTTGTTATAACGCATACAGATACTCATTAAGTAACTGTACGAAAGTTTATATAGTTCGTACTCCGCCCTGCGATCCTGCTTTACGCACTTTGCAATAATTTCGGGAGTAACGTTCATAGATGTGATTCTCTATATATTATACGATTAAAGATAAACAAAAGTTGGGTAAACTTTGTAATGTAAGGCGTTAAAAATCAGTAAAATAGGGTGAACAGTAGGAATAAATGAGTGAAAAGCAAAATTCTAGTGCTTCAAACCATTATTTAAAAGCTTAGTAGACTGAAAATAAAAGGAATTATTATAATTTTTAGGTTTGATACAATTGCTGAAAAATTCAAGAGAATGTGTGTTTGGAATAATAACCAGATGCAAAGCCAAAACACGTATCTACTCAATAGAGTTATTATTATAAAAATTATTCAATACCTTTCTGATGTAATTAATTATAATAATGAAAAAACTATTTTTAATTTTTAATTGCTTTGCATTATTGGGTGTATTAAAAGCCCAAGGACCTTTATTTCAATGGGCAAAAACTACTGATGCTATTTCCACAAATGGAGGAAATGAAGGAAGGTGTATAACTCACGATGCTTCCGGAAATATATATACAACTGGTTATTTTACAGGAACTGCCAATTTTGATCCTGGTTTGGCAACCTATTCTTTAACTGCATCGGCATGGGATACTTTTATTTTGAAGTTAGATGCTGCCGGTAATTTTATTTGGGCTAAAAACATTGGCGCAGTTGGCAGTATTACAAACCCCAGGGGGATTGCTGTGGATATTACCGGTAATGTTTATATTACAGGATATTATGATACCATCGTTGATTTTGATCCGGGGCCTGGAATTTTTAATTTAACACCGAATGGATCTAATGATGTTTTTATTTTAAAATTAAATGCTACAGGCAATTTTGTTTGAGCAAAGAATTTTGGCGGGAGCAACGCAGGTGCCGGACCAGAATCAATTACAATAGACCCTGCAGGTAAAATTTATATTACAGGAGGATTTGGTGGTAGTGTAGATTTTGATCCAAACGCGGGGGTATCTAATCTCAACTCTGGTAGTGCAGGTGCTACCTTTATTAGTAAATTAGATACTTCAGGGAATTTTATTTGGGCTAAATGCATTACAGGTAGTTCAATTTATAATAGGGGATACGATATTGCTTACGATTCATTTGGTAACGTATATACAACAGGTTATTTTTGGGGTGATTGTGATTTTGATCCCGGACTTGGTACTTACACTTTAGACCCTCTCCATCCCAGTTCTCGAATGCATCTGTTTTTATTTCAAAATTGGATGTTTCAGGTAATTTTATTTGGGCTAAAAAACTCGGTGGAAAACCCTATGGTTCTTATGATGGTTATTATGAGAGCGCTGCAAAACTCCGATAAGTTTTTTTTGATTTTGTTTCGCGACAAAAATTTTAAAATCATAGACAGTATTTTGTCGTTTTAGTCCTAAACCTTTGAGTTTATATAATCATTTAATGT
>JACDED010000100.1 GCA_013816615.1 Bacteroidota bacterium | reverse complement strand
AACTTAGCCGAAGAATGCAAAAACAGATTTAGATTAAACTAAAATGGCAGTTCAAAGTGAGGGGGCTGTATTGTGCGATCTTGAGGGGGCTATTTGCGCGGAATTTCCAATCTATGATTTACTGCTTCAAACGAAATATCAAGATCTTTAATTTTAATAATAGCATTGAGGGAGTTCTCAGAAGCTTTAGCATTACCAATTCTTTTTGTTTCAATTAAACTTTTAATTTCATTTTGCCAATATTGTATTACAGTGGCATTTTTTTCAAAAGATTGATTGTTTACTCCAAGAATATACTCTCTAACTTCCTGAATATCTTCTGCATGATTTATTTTTTCAAATTCAACAATCTTTTTTCTATAAGATAATTCCAACTCTTTAAGCTTCGGGAAAATAACGGAATAGTTTAGCTCTGCTTCTTTAATTGATTGTGTTCTACTATTCCAGTACGTTTCCTTGATTGAATAACCAGTCGGTAAGTCTCTTGAATTCCCTTTGCTGCTTATTTTAAATACCAAAGGATATGTGCCGTTATTTTTTATTCTTCTTTTGTCTAAACTTAGTTTTATGGTGATCATAGCTACTTGGCTTTGTAGCTTTTACAGGAAATAATTTGCATGTAATTTGCACGTGGATTGACCTTTTTTGAATAAAAATAGATCAATAAAAAAAGGCCTACAAACGTAAGTGTCTGTAAGCCTTATTCTTTTTGTCGGGGTGGCCAGATTCGAACTGACGACCTCTTGCTCCCAAAGCAAGCGCGATACCGGGCTACGCTACACCCCGAAGTGTGCGCCTCAAAATTGAGAGTGCAAATATACATATTTTTTAAATCTTTCAAAAAAACAGAGCGTTTTTCTTAAATAATGTTTATCCCTTGGTTTCCAAGGCTTATTGAGATAAAATTTAATTGTATTTTTGCCTACTATGCAAGAACAGATCCTTATTTTAGATTTTGGTTCACAATTTACCCAGCTTATTGCCCGCCGTTTGCGCGAATTAAACGTTTATTGCGAGATCCATCCGTACAACAAAGTTCCTCAAATTACTTCAGATATTAAAGGCGTTATTCTCTCCGGAAGCCCACACAGCGTGCGCCAGGACGAACCTCTTAAACCAGATCTGAGCAATATTAAAGGCAAATTACCCTTGCTTGGCGTATGTTATGGCGCGCAATTTTTAGCGCATTTTTATGGCGGAGAGGTTGGTAAATCCAATTCCCGCGAATATGGCCGTGCTCACCTTGAAATTAAAGATAAAGACGCGAAAATGTTTAAAGACATTTCTGACGATTCTGTTGTTTGGATGAGTCATGCGGACACGATCTTAAAAATTCCTGAAAACTATAAAATTACTGCCAGCACACACGATGTAAAAATTGCCGCCTACTCTATTACCGGCGAAGAAACACATGCACTGCAATTTCATCCTGAGGTTTATCATACAGATGAAGGCGCAAAAATATTAAAGAACTTTGTTTACGGGATCTGCGGCTGCAAAGGCTTGTGGACCTCAGACTCATTTATTGACACAACCATTGCCGATCTTAAAAAGAAATTAGGGAACGACAAAGTAGTACTAGGCCTCTCAGGAGGTGTAGATTCAAGCGTTTCGGCGGTTCTATTAAATAAGGCTATTGGCAAAAACCTGTATTGCATTTTTGTAGATAACGGCTTGCTGCGTAAGAACGAATTTGAACAGGTTTTAGAATCTTACAAGCACATGGGCCTTAATGTTAAAGGTGTAAATGCAAAAGATAAGTTCTACTCTGCCCTTGCCGGCCTGAGCGATCCGGAATTAAAGCGAAAGGCCATTGGTAAGGTTTTTATTGATGTTTTTGACGAAGAATCGCAACGCATTGAAGATGTGAAATGGCTGGCACAAGGCACCATTTACCCCGATGTTATTGAAAGCTTAAGCGTAAATGGCCCAAGCCATACAATTAAATCGCACCACAATGTGGGTGGCTTACCCGCTTACATGAAATTAAAAATTGTTGAACCGCTGCGTTCTTTATTTAAAGATGAGGTTCGCCGTGCCGGAAAAGCATTAAACATGGATGCTTCTTTATTAGGGCGTCATCCTTTTCCTGGTCCGGGGTTGGCAATTCGTATCTTAGGAGATATTACACCTGAAAAAGTACAAATTGTACAGGATGTAGATGCCATTTTTATTGAAGGCTTAAGATCGCATAATTTATACAATACCGTTTGGCAAGCCGGCGCTATTTTATTGAACGTACAAAGCGTTGGTGTTATGGGTGATGAACGTACGTATGAAAATGCTGTTGCTTTACGCGCCGTTTCTTCAACGGATGGTATGACTGCAGATTGGGTTCACTTACCATATGAATTTCTTGCAAAAATGAGCAACGAAATTATCAATAAAGTGAAAGGCGTTAACCGTGTTGTTTATGACATTAGCTCTAAACCACCGGCTACAATTGAATGGGAATAATAATTAAGATTTTTGATTTAAGAATAAGATTTAGGATTAATGATACTAAAAAATGCGTTTAATAAATATTGCTTGTCTTGCATCTTGTGTCTTGCGTCTTTTATCTTTTTTGGGCAAACCAAATCTACCAACATTCAAAATTTTGATGGCAAGAGCTATTACATTCATAAAATAGAAAAAGGACAAAGTTTATATTCTATTACCAAATTATATAACATTGGTCTTGATGAATTATATGTTGTAAATCCCGAATTAAAAGATGGTGTTAAAGCTGGGCAGGAAATAAGGATCTCAACAGGTTTAGCAAGTGGCAAACCATTACCAACAGCTACAACAACAGTAAATACAAATGTGGCCATGTCAACCAATCCTGATACATCGCGTTATTTTACTTACAAAGTTTTAAAAGGCGAAACAGTTTATGCTATTACCAAAAAATTTAATTTAACCGAAGCTCAGTTAAACACTTTTAATCCGGGCTTATCAACCACAGGCTTAAAAGAAGGACAGGTAATTGCAATTAGCGAAAAAAATAAAAAGAAAGTTGGCACTTCAACCTATGTTGGTACAACAACCATTACAAGTATTGATACTTCAAAGTCGAAGGTTATTACAAAAGCAACAAAAAGCAGCTACAACGTTGCATTGGTGTTGCCATTTAAGCTCGATCAAACATTAGCATTGGATGTTAACACGCTTGCGAAAAACAAAACAGCCTTCCCTTTAGTTTCTTCTTATGCAATTGATTTTTATTTAGGATTTAAAAGCGCTATTGACTCTTTAAGCGGAAAAGGTTTTGAAATTAATTTAGAGTTGTATGATGAGGATGATAAAGATTCTTTAAAACACACACAATTATTAAGCGATCTTAAAACAAAACAGATCGATTTTATTTTTGGTCCCCTTTATGCTAACGGCTTTAAATCTATTGCACAAAAAGCAAAGGAATTAAGCATTCCAATTATCACACCAATTACGCAGCAAAATAAAATGTTGTTTAATAATGTTTATGCATCAAAAACAAATCCTTCGCAATTTACTTTATTAGAAAGCCTTGCCGATTATTGTATTGACTCGTTGGTAAAAGATAACGCTAAGATATTTTTAGTTTCTGCATTTCAAAAAGATGTTAAAGAAATTGCTTATGTAACTGCTTTTAAAAAATATTATAACGAAAAACAAAAAGCACTTGGCAAAACCGCAAAAGATACGGTAACGGTTGTAAAAGGTTTGGCCGAGATTAAAAACGGATACATACCGGGCGCAAAAAATATTATTATTGCTTTAAGTAATAACCAGGTTTTTATTGCAGACTTTACCACTCAACTGGCAATTTTTTCTGAGAAAAAAGATGTAGTATTATGTGGTTGGGAAAATATGACAACGATCGATAACATTGATCAGGAATACTTAAACCAATTACATTTTACTTTTCCTAACCAATATAATTTAAATAATATCTCGGCTTATAATGGCTTAATTGAGAATTATAAATCATATATGTCAAGTTACCCCACTGAGTTTTATTTTATAGGAAATGATATTGCCACTTATTATTTAAAGAACTTAAAAGAATCAGGACCAAATTTTGTATTTAACCTTAACACTCTTTCTACAGAAACAAATTACATGCGCTTTAAATTTTACCGTCCTGATAACACCACAGGTTTTGATAACCGTGGTGTATACATTTTTAAATACAACAACTACCAGCTTCAAAAAACAGGATGGAAATAAATAAAGAAACCATTAGCGAATGGTTAAAGAATTTACAGGATAGTATTTGCTCATCATTAGAACAAGCCGACGGAAGATCAAAATTTGAAGAAGAGAACTGGACCCGCCCCGAAGGTGGCGGTGGAAGAACCCGAATTATTAAAGAAGGCAACGTAATTGAAAAAGGCGGCGTTTTATTTAGCGCAGTAAGCGGCGATGCTCCTGATTTTTTATTTACCGAAAAAGATCATTCTGTTTCACAGGTTTCATCAACAAATAATACGAAACCGCAATTTTTTGCAACGGGTGTTTCTATTGTTATTCATCCGAAAAATCCAATGGTGCCTATTATTCACATGAACATTCGTTATTTTGAAATGACAGGTGGTGTAAAATGGTTAGGGGGTGGCATTGATCTTACACCACATTATATTGTTGAAGAAGATGCTAAGTTTTTTCATGCACAATTAAAAAACGTTTGTGATAAACATAATGCAAACTATTATTCTAAATTTAAAAAGTGGGCTGATGATTATTTTTACATCAACCATCGTAAAGAAACGCGTGGCATTGGCGGCATCTTTTTCGATCGTTTAAATACAGAGGCTGAAATGGGCTTTGAAAAGAATTTCGCTTTTTGGCAGGGTGTTGGAAAAGCTTTTGCCCCCATTTATACCGAACTTATCTCAAAAAATAAAAATAAAACCTTTACCAAAAAAAATAAAGAGTGGCAATTATTACGCCGCGGTCGTTATGTTGAATTTAATTTGGTTTACGATAAAGGAACCAAATTTGGTTTGGAAACAAACGGACGTGTTGAATCTATTTTAATGAGCCTTCCAAAAATAGCTGGTTGGGAATATGATTTTAAGCCTGATAAAGATTCTGAAGAAGAAAGAACACTTTCTTTACTGAAAAAAGGAATTGAGTGGATCTAGGCATTGTATTTTTTAGGGCTTATCACTAACGTTTTCCATTATCTCATACTACATATTTTACAGTTTAATTTGTGGCTGATACTGCTAAATTAGGGATTGTAAAATAAAATGTTGATCCTTCTTTTGGTTTTGATTCAAGCCAGATGTCTCCTTTGTGAAGCTGAACTATTTTTTTACAATTAGCTAAACCAATACCACTTCCTTCGTATTCTGCTTTACTATTTAAACGTTGAAATATATCAAAGATCTTTTCATAGTGAATGGCTTCTATGCCAATGCCATTATCCTTAACTGCAAATTGCCATTTATCTTTTTTCTGTTCGGCTGAGATACTGATCTTTGGTTGTGTCTCAACCTTCTGAAACTTAATAGCATTGGTAATAAGATTTTGAAATAATTGACGCATCTCGGTCTCATAAATATTTAACGCGGGCATTGCCGACATTTCAATTAATGCTCCAGAATTTTTTATTAAGATCTCATGATCCGCAATTACCTCCTCCAATACTATTTTAAGATCAACATTAGCAAGTTTTCGATTATTGCCTAACTGCGAAAAAATTAATAATGAATTTATAAGTAAATTCATTCTTTTAATAGCGTTATTAGTTGAATTAATATATTTTCTGGCATCTTCGTCCAACTGACTTAAATACTTCTCTTCCAGCAAACGTAGATAATTTGATACTGTGCGTAAAGGCTGTTGAAGATCGTGAGAGGCAATAAATGCAAATTGCTCAAGCTCTTTGTTAACTATATTTAATTCAGCAGCTCTTTTCTCTTTTTCTTTATTTTGATAGGCCAATTCGGTATTGGCAATTCTAAGTTCAGTTGCGCATTTTTCTTTTTGTTCACTTTCAAAAGAGTGCTCTTTGTTTGCGATTATCAATTCAGCCGCACGTTTAGCTTTTTCCTGACTTTGATATGCTAATTCGATATTAGCAATAATAAGTTCTGCGGCGCGCTTTCCTTTCTCTTCATTTTGAAATATTAATTCTTTATTAGCGAGCATCAATTCAGCGGCTCTTTTTGCCTTCTCAGCATTTTGAAATGCCAGCTCTATATTAGCGATTACAAGCTCAGCTGCACGCTTTATTTTTTCTTTATTTTCAATCGCCAGTTCTTCCTTAATTATTTTAAGTTCCTCTACACATCTTTCAAGATTCATGTTTTCTGGTTGTTCAGGGTTTTCCATGCTTACATTAAATTATTAAGCATAACAGTGATTAATGTATTAGCAGTATGCAAATGAAATACAGTGGTTTTGAGCTCTAATTATGTGGGTAATAACTAATAGTGTGTTATTAACGCTATTAACATTAATTATAACTAATATCATGCCAATGGAGCATATTACCTTAAAGTGGGCTAACACAAGGTTAATTTTATTATTATTTTTTAAATTGATTGGGAAAATGGGAAAATGGATAAGTAATATAACCACTTTGGGCAACTCAATAGTGTAGTGCCTGTTCTTCTTGATCACGAAAAGCATGAATAATACAAGCTGCGAATTTAATACAATACCAAATATTTACCAGAAGGACTAAAAAAAGGATCTTTACTGTTTTCGTGGTGCTGTTTTTTTTACAAACATACAGCGGAACAAAAATGGTGAAATACGCATAAATACGTAGGTCTGAAAAGATTATTATAGTGTTGTAATTGAATAGGATTTTTATAGAAAAAAACCTAACAATTAAAAATATGTTTAAATTTGTAATAACATTAACATAAAATATTCTTTTATTGAAAATTATAGCTAAAAGTTTTGTTTGCTTATTGTTTTTTTGTAATGGTCTTTTGGCACAAATTTCTCCGCCATTGGGCGCCCGTCTTAATTACAACCAGGTAATGTTTAGGTACCCTGAAGTTGAAGGCGCTTTTTTGTATAAGTTAACTATTGACGCTTATGATTCTTTAAAAGCTGAAACACCTTCTTCCAGTTTAATTGTTAATGATTCCAATACATGTACACTGGTTCGAAATTTGGAATTTGGCAAAAAATATGTATGGAAAACGGAAGCATTCTCGCAACCAGGGCAAAAATTATCTGCTTCCGAATCATATAGTTTTTCACTATTAAAAAATGATTTTAATGACCCAAATATTTTTTCGGTCTCTCAGTATATTAATAAGCCGGAAAAATATAAAGATGGCATAATATGGCTTGATAAATATTTTTGCGCGCTCGATCGTAGCGGAAAAGTTGTTTGGCAATTTCCTAAAAGCGTAAAAAATGCATTTATACCAGATAATATGGTTGATCTGCACATGTATAGTAATGGAAATATTTCTTTTTCAAACGATACGTCTTTGTATTACTTTAATCGCGACCTTAAATTAATCTGGCACTGTCATGCTGGTATGCTAAAGCCAATTTTAAAAGTCACTAATTTTCATCATGTTTTTAATCGTTTGCCTAATGGTAATTTTATCGCTTTGGGCTCAACGTTTGAAAAGTTTAAATTAGATAAAACTGATCCGGCAACTTACACTTACGACAACAATATTATACTTGAATTTGATTCTGTGGGAAAGCTTTTGTGGCATTGGGAATTTAGGAAGCATGCTGATACATTACTCGTTAAAGATGTTTTAAAAAAATACGGTACAAAAAATTCTAAATTATCGGTAATGGTTCATGGTAATTCGGTAAGTTACGATTCCACATACAAATATCTTTACCTTGGTTGTCGCGATTTTAACCGGATTATTAAAATTGACAGAGCATCAAAAAAAATTATTGCTGAATATGGGCCTAAATTAACCGATTCGGATACAAAAGTATTTCAAACAAATTTATATTCACGACAGCATGACGTAAAGCCTATTGGAAAAAACGAAGTTTTATTGTTTAATAATGGCGAAGAAACCGAAAAAGGTAAAAGCTCAGTAATTAGAATTTTGTTGCCGCAAAACGCTAAAGAAAAAGCAAAAAAAACCTGGGAGCTGGATTTAGATATTGATACTATACCCGGTAAAGCGATTAAATACGGTAGTGCTGAATTATTGAGTAACGGAAATTATTTAATTTGTGGTGGCACTAATGGCAGGATATTGGAAGTTACGGCCAATAAGGAACCTGTGTGGGACCTATATTTAAAAGCAAAAACATTGCCCGTATTTCCGTTTAGGCTGTTTGCTCAATACAGAGCATATTATAGCAGTTCGCTTTATCCATATTATTTTGCAGTCTCAATAAATAACAGCAAGCCAAAAGCTATAAAATTATTTAACGAAGGTACAGATAGCGACAGTTATAAAATTGAGTTTTTCGATACGCCTTCTAATACAATTTCAAAACCTGTTAGTATGTTAACAACACCAATAATTAAGACGGGTTATAGTTATGTTGTCGCATCAAAAGGCGACTCTATTATGAGTATTAAGGTTACATCCCTGGGTTCGGGAATTATTCAATGGTACACTATTAATAAATAGTTTTACTTTAATTGGGTTAATTCCAAACGATTTAACCAATAGACACGTAGAAGTCTGATCTTATTTAAACATTTATTTGCAGCAGAAAGGTCATAGAATTTTATTCGCCTTAGGCGAAAAAACTATGTAAGCTAAATAAAATTTGTGTTTGTTTTTTTCTTAAAAAAACTATATGTCTATGTGGTAAAAACATCTCCGGCACTAATGCCTGTGTTTCATGATCACAAAAAGCATAAATAATACCGGCACTGAGCTTAGTACCATTCCTAAATAACCTTTAGGATATTTTTCTTCTTCGGAGTAATATCTAACATTCAAAAAAATATTTAATCCCGAAATAAGAAATCCTAAAAGACCTAAGGCCACTCCGTAAAAAGCAAACTGAATACGGTAAATCGATACTGCAGCAAATATGCCAATAAGGATAGAAAGGTAACCGATCAATTTATAAGCTAAACGATGGCTCATTATTCGGCGTAATAGGTCATTAAACGGCGGCGTAACTTGCTCGCATAGGTTTGGCATTGCCAATCGGTATGGTTATTGGTAGAGTTAATGCATTTACCGTATTGACGAACGCGGTATTTCATTTCTTCACCAAGTAAATTAAATAATTCTAAGGCCTCATCAAAATCGGCAGCATTATCTTTAATACGCGCAAAGTGATCTTCTAAACTTTGATCAAGAACTGTTTGTGGTTTATGGCCTTTACGTAAAGCCATTGTGTAACGGTCTTTTACAATAAATGCTTCGGCACTTGAGTTTAAGAAACGCTCCTTAATTTCAGGAGGCATGTCGTAATCATTCTCTAATTCATAGTTCCATTCATCTTTGTAACGGTGTTCTAAATATAAATGCGGTGCTGCAAAAACGTGTTTCCAATCAATTGGATATTGCCATAAATTAAAACGACGTGAATTATTTCCAAGATCAATGATCTTAAATGTTTTTTTAGTTGGAAGGATACGACTACCACGACCGATCATTTGGTGATACAGCGTTAATGATTTTGTAGCACGATTTAAAATGATCGTTTCTACTTCGGGCTCATCAAAACCAGTGGTCAAAATACTTACTGATGTTAATACACCATCTTTTGTATTACGAAACCATTCTAAAGTTTCTGCACGGTCTTTATCACTAAACGTACTATCTAAATGACGAACGGGATACCCTTTCTTTTTAAAAGTTTCGTAAACAGCGCGGCTGGTTAAAATCCCTGCGTTAAAGATCAATGTTTTGGTGCCCTTCCCCATTTCTTCATAAGCTTCAATAAGCTTACTTTGCATTATTGCCTGGGTATACAATACTTCGTGCGAACCAACAGTAAACTCGCCGTTATTACCAACACGTAAAGAGCTTAGGTTAACATCGTAAGAATAAGTTTGCCCTTCACATAAAAAGCCCTGTTCAATTAAATTAGAAATGCTCTCTCCAACAATTAAAGAAGAATAGGTTTGATATAATGGTAATTTTTTATTGCTGCTTAAAGGAGTTGCTGTAACACCTAAAATATTTACGTCGTTAAAGTAATGAAAGATTTTGCGGAAAGAATTGTTATGCGCCTCATCCACGATCACTAATCCAATATCTTCTAAAAACTGATCATTCTCTTGTAAACGATTGTTTAAGGTTTCTACAAGCGCAGTAAAACTATGGTAATCGCTTTGGTGCGGCAATTGTTTTACTTCACTATTAATAACCTTATTACTAATACCAACTTCTGCCAATACATCCGAAGTTTGTTTTCCTAATTCAATACGGTGTGTTAAGATCAATACTTTACGACCAAATTGCTTAATATATCGTTTTGCTATTTCGCTAAAAATAATGGTTTTTCCACCGCCTGTTGGCAACTGAAAAAGCAGGTTAGCATTGGGCGGCAACTCAACCAGTTTATTAAAAATATTGTTTACAGCCGCTTCCTGGTAAGGATATAATTTACGGGGTTCTGCTGCTTCAATCTTATCGTCGATCATGTTAAAAAATGGCAATTTGCAAATATACGGCTAAAGCAACTAAATACAATCAAATCTTATCAAGAAATAACTGTGGATTTAAACAATTTAGCAAGATTTAATAAATACTTCCAGTCAATAATTTGGTATCTTCGCCCTTGTGCAAAGAAAATTCAATTACATCCTTCTAAGTTTATTTTCTGCAATTTTATTGTCTGCAGGATGGATGTTTCAGCAATCTATTTTCATCTTTTTTGCTTTTGTACCCTTATTACAACTCGAAGATCAATTATCACAACGCACAGACCTTGCCAAACGTAAATTAAAATTATTTGGCTATTTGTATCTTACTTTTTTAAGCTGGAATCTGCTAACCACCTGGTGGGTAAGCTACGCATCTATAGGTGGCGCCTGCATGGCATATATTCTTAACTCATTATTTATGAGTATACTTTTTCTTATTTTTTCTAATATAAAACGTCGCATTAATAAACCTTATGCTATCTGGCTTTTAATTCCATTATGGATCGGGTATGAATACCTGCATACCGTTTGGGATCTTTCCTGGACCTGGCTTATATTAGGAAATGTATTTGCATTTAACACCAATTTTGTACAATGGTTTGAAATAACCGGTGCCAGTGGCGGCACACTATGGGTGCTGTTCACCAACATCCTTATTTTTTCTATTCTTAAAAACAATACATCTTTAAAAATAATTTCAAAACCTATCTTAAAAATTGCTGCGGCAATTATTATCCCAATTTTATTTTCTTATTTAATTTTTAGTTTACGCAAACCTTTATCTATATCAAAAGATAAAATAAGTGTAGTGGTGGTACAACCAAATATTGACCCTTATAATGCAAAATTTGTAATGGATTTTCAAATGCAGTTTCAACGCTTTTTAAATCTTGTAAGAGGGAAAATAGATAACGAAACAGATTATGTTGTTTTACCTGAAACGTTTATTGTTGGCGAAGGTCTTGATGAAGGTGAGCTTGCCCAAAACCCTGCCATTAAAAGATTTAGCGACAGCCTGATAAAAAAATTTCCAAAGCTAAAGGTTGTAGTTGGCGCTGATAGTTATAAGATCTTCAAGCACAAAAGCGAGATAACTTCTACTGCGAGAGAAGATGATGGTGTTTTTTATGACTCTTATAATACTGCACTACAGCTTGATGCCACAGGAATTCAGATCTATCACAAATCAAAATTAGTACCGGGTGCAGAAATAATGCCACTTGCTTTTCTTTTAAAACCATTAGAAGGTCTTGCGCTTGATATGGGCGGAACAAGCGGCAGCTTAGGCATGCAAAAAGAGCGCGATGTTTTTACCGATAAAACAACCGGTGCAAATGTGGCCCCTGTTATTTGTTATGAAAGTATTTATTCCAACTATGTTACAGAATATGTTAGAAAAAACGCCAACATTATTTTCATTATAACCAACGATGGCTGGTGGGACAATACACCCGGCCATGTACAGCATTTGTATTATGCCCGCTTACGCGCTATTGAAAACCGCTTGCAAATAGCCAGAAGTGCTAATACCGGCATAAGCTGCTTTATTGATGAATTTGGTAATGTTACTGAGCCGACTAAATACTGGGAAGATGCGGTGATCAAAAAAACATTGTATTTAAATAACGATCACACTTTTTTCTCAAAATTCGGGGATATTATCGCTTATTTTTCTGCTTTTAGCTCCGTACTTTTGATCTTATTTTCGGTCTTTTTAAGGTTTAAAAAATAAAGCCACAGATTGCGCAGATAACACAAATTTGCCGGATTTTTTCCAATTATAAGGGTTAATTTACAAACACCTTACTTTAAAATAACTCTGCGAAAATCAGTGAAATCTGCGGCAAAAACGTTTCGGATAGTTCGCCAAATTTCATTAAAAAAATTATCTTTGTATTTCAGTAAATAAAATTTTATGGGACGGATATTTCAGACAAGAAAAGCAACCATGTTTAAACGCTACGCCAAGATGGCAAAAGCGTTTACAAAAATAGGAAGAGAAATTGTAATGGCGGTTAAAGCAGGTGGCCCACACCCCGAAAATAACCCGCGTTTAAGAATGATCATGCAAAATGCCAAGGCTGTAAATATGCCGAAGGTAAATGTGGAAGCAGCAATTAAACGTGCCAGCGAAAAAGATTCAGGTAATTATGATGAGGTAATTTATGAAGGTTATGCGCCACACGGCGTACCGGTTTTGGTACAGTGTACTACTAATAATCCAACACGTACTGTTGCCAGTGTGCGTTTGTATTTTAACCGTGCTGATGGCGCAATGGGCACAAACGGTTCGGTAAGCTTTATGTTTGAGCATGTAGTGTTATTTAAAATTGATGCCGCAGGTTTAAATAAAGATGATATGGAATTGGAGTTAATTGATTTTGGCTTGGAAGATATTTCGCACGATGAAGAGAATAACCAATTTATTATTCAAACACATTTTACCGACTACGGTAAAATGCAATCCGGATTAGAAGAAAGAAAAATTCCTGTTATTGAAACAAGTAAAATATACAGTCCTACCACAACCAAAGAACTAAGCCCAGAACAGGAAGCTGAGGTAATGGCCATGATCGAAAAAATGGAAGAGGACGATGATATTGAAGCGGTTTATCACAATATTGCTTAACCGTTTTGGAAAAGCAATGGAAAATACATAACAGTAGCAACACAGAAGCTATTGAGAAATTACAGCAGCAATTAAATGTTGATGCGATCATTGCAAAGCTTTTAGTACAACGCCAGATCTTTAGTTACGAAGAAGCAAAAGATTTTTTTCGCCCCGACCTTAAACAATTACACGATCCGTTCTTAATGAAAGGAATGGACATTGCCATTGAAAGAATTAATACCGCCATTGAAAAAAATGAAAAGGTTTTAATTTATGGTGATTATGATGTAGATGGAACCACTGCGGTGAGCGTGGTTTACAGCTTTTTAAAAGATCATATTGCAAAAATAGATTATTACATCCCAGATCGTTATAAAGAAGGTTATGGTATTTCTTTTACAGCAATAGATTTTGCCGAGAAAAATAATTTTTCATTGATCATTGCTTTGGATTGTGGTATAAAAGCAAATGAAAAAATTGATTACGCCAATGAAAAAAATATTGATTTTATTATTTGTGATCATCACTTACCGGGAGACGAAATACCTGCGGCCATTGCTGTATTAGATCCAAAACAAAACGATTGCAATTATCCCTATAAAGAATTAAGTGGTTGTGGCATTGGCTTAAAATTAATTGAAGCCTTCTCTAAAAAAAATGATTTTGATCTTGAAAAATGTTACGCTTACCTCGATCTTGTTGCTGTAAGCATTGCAGCCGATATTGTTCCCTTAAATGGCGAGAACCGTGTAATGGCACATTTTGGTTTGGAGAAAATAAATAAAGAACCAAGGCCGGGCATAAAAGCCTTATTGAATTTAAACCAGTCAAAACAAGCAGTAACTATTACCACGTTGGTATTTGTTTTAGCGCCGCGTATAAATGCAGCCGGCCGTATTGAGCATGGCAGTAAAGCCGTGGAGCTTTTAATTTGTGAAGATGAAATTCACGCTGAAGAATTTGCAAAGGCTATTAACGAAACAAATACACAGCGCAAAGATCTTGATCTTGGTACAACTACCGAAGCATTACTACAAATTGAAGGCATTGAATTGAACGGCAAGAAAAAATCTACCGTTTTATTTAGTCCAACCTGGCACAAAGGTGTTGTTGGTATTGTTGCTTCGCGCTTGATAGAAAAATATTATCGCCCAACAATTATTTTAACCGAAAGCGATGGAAAAGTTTCCGGCAGTGCGCGAAGCGTTAAAGAATATGATGTTTACAGCGCAATCGAAAAATGCAGTGATCTTTTAGAACAGTTTGGTGGACATAAATTTGCAGCAGGTTTAACCATGAAAAAAGAAAACCTGGAAGCATTTATTGACAAATTTGAAAAAGTAGTTTCAGAAAGCATTACAGAAGATCAGCTTATTCCAAAAGTTGACATTGATATTGAATTAGAGTTTCACGAGATCAGTGATAAATTAGTACGCATATTAAAACAATTTGCACCGCACGGCCCACATAACATGACACCATCGTTTCATTGCAAAAATGTATTTGAAACCGGTTGGGGTAAGGTATTTGGAAATAATCATCTGAAACTGGAATTATTTCAAACATCAAATCCAAATATCCGTTTCCAGGCCATTGCTTACGATAAAGGCGATTACATTAATTTCTTTCAAAGAAAAATACCAATGGACATTGTTTTTAAGGTTCAGGAAAATGAATATAAAGGTGTTACTACTATTCAATTCATGATCGAAGATCTGAAAGTGAATCAGGGTAAATAATTTTATCTCTGGTGCCTTCCGCCTCCACCGCCACCACCGGTGTTTCTTCCGCCGCCACCGCTACCACCGCCCCCTGACTTAGTTCCGCCACCGGATGAACCTCCAACATTTCTTCCGCCTCCACCTTGCTTACCAGGATTATTATTCGGAGTACTCATGCCTGGATTTTTATTTGGTTGTTGTTTTATTGGTTGCTGTTTTACCGGCTGTTGGTTATTTGTTGGTGAATTATTTATTTCTTTCGGTTGCGTATTTTTTCTTGGCTCTGATTTTATTTCATTTGGCTGTTCATTATTCGCACGTTTTCCTTTAGGCTGAGTATTCATCTCTTCTGAATTGCCGATGTTCTTTTTCGGCTGGGTCATCTGATTTTCTTCACCAGCATTTCTTTTACCAATTTTCTTTTCAGGATCGGCAGGTAATGAATTATATTTTCTTCCCGGTTTTACATTTTCTTTATAAGTAATTTGCCTTTCAGCATAATACCCGCTGCGCTGATGTTGACGTACTGTTTCAGAACTATTTCTCCTGCCATAATAACCTTTGTGAACCATTGGCGAACGATAAAAGTCATTTCTCCAATAATGGTGGTGATAGTGGTGTGCATGCCAGTAATGATTTCTCCAGTAAATTGGTCTCCACGGATTATACCATCCCGGATAGTAACTGTAATACCAAGGCGATACCCAAACTACATACGTTGGTGTATAAATATATTGTACCATTGGCCATGGATACACGTTTACATAAACCGTTGGATCGTTATTGTAATAAACTGTGTTTGAATTATTATTGTTGTTATTGTTGTTGTTATTATTATTGTTGTTGAAATTACTTTGATCATTTTTGTTTTTATAAACATCATCCGTTTCCGAATCTGATTTTATTTTTTCAGAAGAAACTGTTTTTTCTTCTTTCGGTTCAACAATATAATCTTTACCATACAATTCTTCGTCGCCAACAATTTGTATGTGTGCGTTGCCATCTTTTGGTTTTTCAATTTCAACAACAGCAACGTCTTGTGTTTCAGTTTTAGAAACAGCTACCTGCAATACCATTGTGTGTGCATTGCCCTCTTTATTATCAATTACTTTTACATAATCCACTTCACCATCGCCATTCAAGTCGAGGTTGTTAACGTCATTATCGTTTTTATTAAGAGCTTTTTCAAACTCTTCGGGAGTAGCTGATTTTTTAAACAATTCTAATGCACCCGGTAAGTCAAAATTATCTCCGGGCAAACCAAGAGAATCTGCTTTCTGTGCAAAAGTTGATGAGCAGGTAATAAAACTAATTGCAATAATTATTTTAGTGAACGCTTTCATAATTTACTTTTATTATTAGATTAACAAGATAGCCTCAAGTTTAGTGCCATTAAAATTGTTTTAACAAAAAATAAGTATTAAAGCGGTTTAGATTTTTTAAGAAAGCAAATTTTTCTTAACCAGGTGGTTAAAACGCCACGATAGAGCGATTGCAACAAATAAAAGAGATACCAATAAAGCGATCCAAATACCGACAGTTTCCATTTTAAAAGTAAATGCCAATAAGTAAGCCAGGGGCAATGCAATTACCCAATAACCAATTAATGTAATTACAGTAGGATATTTTACATCTTCCAAACCTCTTAATGCACCAATGGCTGTAACTTGAATGCCGTCAAATAACTGGAACATAGCAGCAATTATCAATAATTTAGAAGCAAGATCGATGATTTCTTTTTCATCGCTAAAGCCAAGCGGCAAAATTGTACTGCAGGCTAAAAACAATAAGCCAAAAGCTCCCATAACCAATAACACTAACTTAAGTGAGGCCATACCCGCATTTTTTATTTCCCGCCAGTTTTGTTGCGCATTATAAACACTCACACGTATAGTTGTAGCACTGCTAATACCACTTGCAAACATATATGTGAATGCTGCTATGCTTAATGCAATACCATGCGCATCAATTTGTTCTTTACCAAAAGTACCAGCCATTAAACCTGCAATAGCAAATGCTGCCACTTCAAAAGTAAATTGAGCCCCGGAGTTTAATCCAATACGCGCAAGATCTTTTAATTCGGCCCAGTTAATTTTTACTTTTTTATACACCGAAGCAATTTCTTTTGTTACGGGTGATTTAAAAACTAAAATTAAAAACGAGACACCCATAAACAACCTCGCCATAAAAGAGGCCCATGCTGAACCTAAATATCCCATTTCAGGAAAACCAAACTTACCGTAAATTAAAACATAATTTAAAACTATATTGATCAGGTTGCCCGTAACACTTATTATTAATGCCATACGGGTATTTGCCAAACCTTCACAGTATTGCTTGCAGCTAAAGAATAAAGAAACCGGGATCATTGAAAAGATCAATACATCGAAGAACGGAACAGCCAATTCAACCACATCAGCGGGTTGTTGCATGTATTTTAAAACATCCGATGCTAAAAATAAAATAACAAAACATAAAACTGCCACAGACAAATTCAACACCAAAGAATTTTTAAATAAAGATGCTTTCTTTAAAAGATCATTTTTATGATGCGCATCTGTAACCAAAGGTGTTGTTGCATAACTTACACCAATACCAAATACCAATAACAAAACATATAAATTATTAGAAAGAATACAAGCTGCTTGTTCGGTAGGACCAATTTTTCCCAGGAAAATAGTATCTACCATACCGGTAACAATATGACCCACCTGGGTGATGATCAAAGGCCAGGCAAGGCTTAAAGTTTGTTTGGTATGGGTGTTTGTAAAGAAATCTTTTAGCATTCGGGATGCAAAGATAAAAGAATCTTTGTAAAGAATTTTATTCGCATTTTAATTTGTTCTCCTGCTGTAAATATTACGAGTAGAAAATAAATATTTTGGGCGTGCCCCGCAGCCTGCGCTGAGCCAGACGAAGCGGGTCGGGCTGTCGCTACTCGCTCTTATTGTTTGGCTAAGGCCTGCACAATAAGGAGCTCAAACAGGCCGCTCCATCCCTCGTATGTTTGTATTCATTAAATTTATAATAGGATAGTGAAGAGAACGGGTGACAAGTTCCATCCCTGGGTAATCATAGATATACCGTGCGTTAGAAATAGTGCCCCGTTCTCTTTGCTTTG
>JACDED010000099.1 GCA_013816615.1 Bacteroidota bacterium | reverse complement strand
AGATAGAAGTAACACTGGCAGGAACAGTAAATGTATATAACCCGGGAATATTATAAGTTTGAGGACTTACTTGTGCAAAGGCATGAATGCCAAAAGCGAAAAATGCTGTAGTAAATGTTTTTTTCATAGTTTTAATTTTAATCTTATTAAATGTAACCAAAAAAGACGGATTAGTTCATGCAAATACATGCGTAATAGTTAAAAGGATAACTAAAACGTTTTTTGTTTATAAAAATCAGAATTGAAAAATAGGAGATCGGCTAATCTTCTTTAACAACAAATTCAAATGATCTGTGAATGATCTCTTGTAAAGCCTCTCCTTGCTCAAGCATATCAGTATCTTCGGTATCATATATCCAAACAATGTTCAGCTTTTTTTTACCATTTGCTATCTTACTTAATTTTCGGAGGATTTGTAAGATCATGCGCGTACTTGAAGTGTTTATATGATGTAGTTCAAATGTGATCGTTATTTTAGAAGGAGATTTTATTTTTAAATCTTCAAGCCAATCAATTACAGGTTCGTAAAATTTATTAATATTAGCAGGCAATGAATTACCACTGAGCATAAGTTCTCCGCTGGTTTTAAAAATAATTTCAGGTTTTTTTTTTGTAGAGGCAATAACCAAGTTCTTCATCGAGTTCCGTTTTAAATTATTTAGCAACAATAATTTTTTGTTTTATTGTTTGATCTTTGTATTCGCCAACAACATAATAAATGCCATTGGCTAAATTAGAGATCGGTACTTTATAATTATTAGATGCATTTAATGGAACAGTACGGGTAAGTTGCCCTAAAGAATTAATAACATTTAAAATAACAGGAGCTTGTGCTGTTACATAAAACTCTCCATTGTTTGGATTTGGAAAAAGGGCTTGGATCCGGCCTTTATTTTCTTTACAAGTTGGTAAAGTTTTCAAAGAGTCTATACCTTGTTTTGAAATAGGTAAAGTATTGAAAAACAGACATGTTTGCAGTAAGAACGCAAATAAAAAAGGTACTTTTATTTTTAAATAAAGTTTCATTTATTCTTAAGCATCTAAAATACAAAGAATAAATGAAAACCCAATTTTATTTTGGAGGCAGAATAGGTGTTTGTTTTTCGGAATGAGTTTTGTTGTCGTTTTTGTTTTTATCATTCCGCACATCAACATCTTCAACAGTTACCCATTTATCTTTTTTTAATTCAAGCGCATCAAAGCTTCCGTCAGGCCCATAATACTGGTACATCCCTTCTAGTAAACTTCCTTCCTGTTTTGGAGCTAAGTGACTATATACTATTTGATTTCTTTTTTCATTAAATTTTAAGCTCATTGTTACTTCGCTGCTGTATTCAAACATCAAACGTCTTGGATTTTTTTTCGGAAATTTAAATACATCTTTTCCAAAAACCGGTGTGCCATCAGGCTTAAAATATAATACATCAATAAATTTACGCGTTATCAGCTTACTGTTTCCATCCCACGCTATAAGCGTGTAATAGCCATCACATTCAACTATCGAAGTATACAACATGCCAAACCATTTAGCGGTTGTACCAATATAGGTTTCAGGATTTTTAATCTCGAACGATTTATCATTCAACTTAAAATGTTCAAATGCTTCAATGGTTTCGTGTTTAAATAATCCCTTCTTAATGCGTTTACTATTGTTCACTACCAGGTAACCAAAATAAGCTTCAGTACCATCTTCCTTATTTAAATTCCAGGTAATTAATTTAAATTTTTTGTCTTTAGGACTTAAAATTGAAATGCCTTTTATACTATCGAATGAATAAGATAATATTTTTGGATCATCAATAATAGCATCCCAGGCAGCTATCAGCTTTTTATTTGCTTCGATCCTATCCACTTCTTTGCGACTATTAAAACCCTTTTCAATTTTAATGATCTCTTTTTCGGCCAGCCTTAATTTTTGAAACGACGTATCAGTTTTTTGCGCAGAAGCAAATACGTTAATTAAAAGAAAAAAATAAAATATAGTCTTTTTAAACATTAATTTTATAATGAATATATGCAGCAAAGATACAAATATGGAATGATGATTCTGGTTTTTAGATGGATAAGATTGATCTTTGCTTATTTATTTTCTGCTTTAATGGTTATTTGTATCCTAAATTACAAAACAAGTATTTACCTGTTGGGGCAGGCCAGGGGGCAGCTCACCATTCTTTTGGGTGCGGAGTCAATATCTGTTTACAGTCAAAAAAATGACCTTACCAAACAGGAAAAAGAAAATATTTTACTGATCGAAAAAATAAAAGCTTACTCTATCGATAGTTTAGGGTATTTGCCAACAAAAAATTTCACAAACATTTATGATCAAAAGAATAAACCTGTGCTTTGGGTTATTACTGCCAGCGAACCATATGCTTTTAATGCATTTGAATGGAAATTTCCGGTGGTCGGAAAAGTAAGCTATAAAGGTTTTTTTAAAAAAGAACTGGCTGTAAAAGAATACAACCATATGGCAGCAAATGGCTACGATGTAGATATACGAAGTGTTTCGGCCTGGAGTACCCTTGGCTGGTTTAACGATCCTTTATTAAGCTCAATGCTTCATCGCACAAAAGGAGGTTTGTGTAATTTATTATTTCACGAATTATTTCACGCTACTTATTACGCAGCCGATGCTGTTAATTTTAATGAAAACATTGCCAGTTTTATTGCACACAAAGCAACCCTTCAATTTTTAAAAGACGATACAATAGCATTAAAAAAGTATGTAAATGATTTTTCAGATAATGTTATTTATAACCGTTATATGATCCGTAAAACAGGATTTTTGCGAGCGTATTATCCAACAATTAAAAATGAAAAAAATAAAGAAGGACTTAAGTTAAAAGCCTTGTATCATATTGCAGATAGCATACAACATTTGCCTTTGAGCGACAAAAATAAATTTATTAAAAAAAAGGAAGAGATATTTAGATTTAAGAATGCCTATTTTATTGATTTTGAGCAGTATGATAGTATGCAGGATAGTTTGGAAGTTGTTTTTAACAAAATTTATAAGGGTAATATAAAAAAAATGGTACAAGATTTGAAGCAAGATAAAACAATCATTAAATTTGATAATTAAACAAATCCTTACGTATGAAAAGATCTACTATTGCATTACTGGCACTTTTTATTGCTGCTTTTTCATTACGGGCTCAAAAAGGGTATGACATTAAATTAAATTTAAAAAATTGCCAGGATACGTCTATGTATCTTGTTAAATATTATTTTTCGTATCAATTTATTGTAGATAGCTGTAAAAAAGTAAAGAACGGAAAAGTTCAGTTTAAAGGTAAAACTGAACTTGAAAAAGGTGTATATGCTATTGTAGGTCAAAGCAAGTCTTCTTTGTATTTTCAGATCTTTGTAAACGAAGGACAAAAATTCACAATTAGTGCCGATTTTGCTGATATGGTAAATACTTTCAAGACCGAAGGTAGTAAAGAGAATGAAACAGCGTTTGCTTATATGAAATTCATGACCAACAAAAGCCGCGATTTTGAAAAAGTTAGAAATGAATCGAAAGGAAGAAAAGACAGCCTTGCTTTTTTGATAGAAAAACAAAAAGTATTTACTGATGAGACCAATAAATTTGAAAGCGATTTTAACGAAAAGAATAAAGGCAGTTTTATTATAGATTTTTTAAATCTGAGTAAAGAAAAATATCCAACAGATATTCCTAAAGCATCAAACGGCCGTCCGGATAGTATTTACCAGTATTATTATTACAGGAACCATTATTTTGATGGTATGAATTTAAAAGACGATCGTATTATGGCCACACCATTTTTTGCAGATCGTGTTAAAAAATATTTTGAAGCGGTAGTCTCCCAAAACCCTGATACATTGATACAGGAAGTAGATAAATTTTTAGCGAAATGTACCGAAGGAAGTGATATTTACAACATTATGATAGGTTACTTAACTCATAGTTTTGAAAATAATAAAACCATGACCTTTGACAACAAGGGTAATACCATCACCTTTGAAAAAGCATTTGTACATATGTGCGATAAATATATTTTAAGTGGAAAAGCCAATGGTGTTTATACCGAAGAAACGGTTACAAAAATAAGACAGAAGATAGATATCATGCGTAACTTATTGCCTGGCGCTAAAGTGCCTGATATTTCCATGTTTGATACGATTGGTGGAAAAGCCCTTATGAAAATGGGTTTTGATACTGCGCGATCAAGTACGGCTATTAGCGCCTTATATGAAAAAAATATTAGTCAAATAACGCCATTGTACAAAAATCTTTACCAGGTAAATGCAAAATATACGATCCTGGTTTTTTGGGCAGAGGACTGCGGACATTGTCAAACTGAAATTCCAAAACTGAACGAAAATTTAAAAGAGTTAAAAGGTAAAGTAGATTTTAAGGTTTTCGCGGTGCAAACCAAAGGCGAATTGTTTGAGAAATGGAGAAAGTTTGTAGTAGATAAAAAGCTTGATTTTATAAATGTTTATGAAGGTATTCCATTCAATAACCTTAGAGACAAATTTGATATTTTTGCCACGCCGGTAATTTATATTTTGGATAAAGACAAAAAAATAAAAGCCAAAAAATTAGCCGCCGAACAGGTTGTTGAGATCATCAACATAATGGAGAAGATGGAGAAAAAACAATAAGAGTATGAAAAAAGTATTACTACTGGTTACCGCAAGTTTTGTTTTTTCTTTAGCCACAAAAGCTCAATCGGGTTACGATATTAAATTTAATTTCAAAGGTATTAAGGATTCCATAATGTATTTAGTGATGTATCGTTTCGATCAAAGGATCATTGCCGACACGTCCAAAAGAATTAAAAATGGTGTCGTTCAGTTCAAAGGAAAAAAAGATCTTGATAAAGGCGTTTATCTTTTAGTAAACCAGGAAAAAAGTACATACTTTGATTTCTTTATTAACGAGAACCAAAAATTTACCGTTAACCTTGATGTTTCGGATATAAGTAATACATTGAAATCAGTTGGTAATAAAGAGAATGAGCAATTCTTTTCTTATATTAAATTTATTGGAAATAAAAATATCGAATTCGCGAAAATAAAAGAATCAACAAAAGGCAAAAGCAAAACGGATAGTACTAAATATGTAAACGATAAATTAAAGGAATTAAATACTGAAGTTAAGAAATTTGAAAAAGATTTTACAGAAAGCGTAAAAGGCACTTTTGTTTACGATTATCAAAATCTTAAAACAGAAAAAGAACCTGTTGAGATACCAAAAGCATCAAACGGTCGTCCGGATAGTTTGTGCCAATATTATTATTACAAGAGCCATTTCTTTGATGGTGTTGATTTTAAAGATGAACGGATTATTCGTACACCATTTTTTGCGGACCGAATTAAAAAATATTTTGACCATGTGATCGTACAACATCCTGATACAGTTATCCAGGAAATAGATAAGATCATGTCTAAGACCGATGGATGTAATCTTATGTATGTTATGCTTTTAAGCCACTTTACGTATAAATACGAACAAAGTAAAATAATGGGCTTTGATAAGGTATTTGTTCATATGGTTGATAAATATATTACAAATGGAAATGCTGTTAAATGTGGTGTGTATACTGCTGAAATCGGGACTAAAATAAAAGAGCGCGTGGATATTATGCGCAATTTATTATTAGAAGCAAAAGTATCGGAGTTATATATGATAGATACTACTTATGCCAAACAAGTATTAAAAATGGGTTTTGATACCGCAAAAACAAGTAAGAGTGTTACAGACCTTTATTACAAAAATATTGAAAAGTTAACGCCCATATTCTCTACTTTATATTCTATAAAATCTAAATACACGGTGTTGGTATTTTGGGCTTCTGATTGCGGCCACTGCCAAACTGAGATCCCGAAATTAGATGAAAACCTTAAAGCATTAAAGGGTAAAATAGATTATAAAGTATATGCGGTGCAAACCAAGGATGAGATCGAAGCCTGGAAAAAATTTATTATTGAAAAGAAACTGGATTTTATAAATGTATTTGATCCCGTACATTTAAATAACTTAAAAGAGCGTTTTGATATTTATTCAACACCTGTGATCTATATTCTTGATAAGGATAAAAAGATAAAAGCAAAACGTTTAAGTGCCGACCAGGTACCTGATATGTTAAAGATGCTTGAAGAGATCGAGAAGAATCAAAGCAAGAAATAGAAATTATCAGACGAAGGGTTAGGATGTCGAAATTCGTCTTTGCGAGGAGGTAACGACGAAGCAATCTCAAACCACTATACGTTAGATTGCTTCGCTATCGCTCGCAATGACGATAAGGTGTCATGCAGAGTGAAGTCGAGGCACTCATACGCTTCTCGCTAACGCACTTACTCACTCAAAAGTCAATTGGATTTTTGTCGTACTCGAAGTGACAAGAGGATGTAATTAAAGGCTAATAAACTTCCTGCTTTAGCAGTTTAATGTCTCTAATTAATTTTAATACTTGTACTTTATCAGTTCCATCATACGTACCGCGAATTCTTCCTTTTTTATCGATCAGCAATAATAGTTCGCTGTGTAAAAAACCTTCGGGTGTTCCGTCATCTTCAAATGCATTTACTAAATAACCGGTTTTAGCTAGATCGTAAATTTGTTGTTTATTGCCGGTTAAAAAATGCCATTTATTTTTTTTGGCGCCATAGGTTTGGCCGTAAGCGCTCAATACTTCAACAGTATCATGCATTGGGTTAACAGTATGACAAAGTATCAATAATGAATCGTCGTTTTCAAAAGCCTTTTGTACATCTTTTAAATTAGTGCTCATTTGCGGACAGATACTTTGGCAGGTTGCGAAAAAGAAATCAGCAACGTATATTTTATTTTCTACTGTTTTGTTATTTACTAACTCACCATGTTGATTTTTAAAACTAAAATCACCAATGGTATGATAAATAGTATCTGTATTACTTAATTTTTTTTCGCCCAAAATTGGTAACAGCATTTTTTTTTCGTTGGGTGACCCACAAGCGCCAAACAAAACTGCAAACGTAATTACAGCAAGACTAAGAGTTTGATTTAATTTCATTATTTTGTATTAATTTATTTTTTTCTTCTTTTAAACGCATGTGTTGGTATTCATCTATTAAGCGTTTTATTTCTGCAACATAACGTCCATCGTAATACCCGCGAATATTGCGATTTATATCTACCAATACAAAAAAGCTATGATCGATATAATATGGTTTTTGAACGAAGTAAGAATTATTAATGCTGTCAAAGCTTTGTTTGTTCCAGGTATAAAAGTGAACGTTTGAATTAACTTCTGTTATTTTTTTTAAATCGTTCTGCATCTCCGATCTTCCATTTTCAGAAGCAGTAATGAGAATAAAAGGAATGTGTTCGATCTTTTGTTTTTTATAATTTAAATATTCCCATAGGCCCGCCAGACGAAGATCATTTTTTTTGTATTCGTCTTTAATGAACATTAAAGCATATAAAGGATATTTTTCTTTTGAAAGTGTTTCCAAATGCGGCAAACTATCCTTTTGATCTAATGAATAAAAGCTATCCGTTACTTTATAATAAATAGTATCATTTGCTGCCACAACTTTTCTTGGTCCATAAAATGGTAATTTTTTTGAGTTGATGGTACTGGTTTCTAATATCAACCACATAGTAGAGGGTAGGGCAAGAATTAAAAGCAATAACCATTTTTTGTTTTTCATGAAACGATCGTTTTTATAGAAGAAACATGTATTAACATGTTTTAAAATTCCGCCACAAAGATACATCAGTTAATGTAAATAAAAAACCCCGCTTCAGGTGAAGCAGGGTTTATTTTAGAGTATTTACTAATTATTCAGCAATTAATCCTTGCTGAAGAGCTATCCACTAAATGCAGGGCTTTCTCTGTTTTTTATTTTTATTCTTTAACTAATTTTTTTGATGATGAAGCAGAACCAACGTTTGTTTTAATAACATACATACCGCTGCTTAAACCTGTAAGATCAATTTGGTTATTGATAGTAGTTGAATTACCAAGATCAATTGCCTTAACTAACTGGCCAAGATTATTCATGATGTTAACCGAAACATTTTCTGCTTTTTTGTTTGTAAGTAAAATATTTAATTTATCAGTAGCAGGGTTTGGGAATATAGAAAAATCTGCTTTTAAGCTTGTCTCTTTAATGCCAGCTATAACATTATTGTTAATACGAACAGCTGCAGAACTTCCGCTAAAAGAACCTGTAATGTTTTGATAATTTACACTGATGATAGGAAATTTTTGTGTGCTATGGTAATATTGATAATTTGTACTTATTACAGTAGCTGTACCTGCGGGAAATGGACCAGCCATTAATGTAATATTAATTGTTTGTGTTGCGGTTACCTGTAAAACGTTAGTGTATGTTAAGCCTCCCGGTAATAGAACAGTTCCTGTGCCACTTGCTAAAGTGTTAATGTTACCTGTGCATGTTCCGCCAAGACCCGCAGTTGCGGTTGCTACTGTTCCCGAAAGGGCATCATTTTTATTATAACCATAAGTAATTGGCCAAACAGCAATAATTGCAGAGTTATTATTTAAATTAATAGAAAGGCTTGGTTGATAAATGCCCAAGAGCTCTAATTGTGGTGTTGCTGTAGTAGTGGCTTTGTAATATGTATAACCCGCATTACCATCAAATTCTGCAAGGGTAGCGTTCGGGTAACCCGAAGCGCTTGGAGTTCCGGCAACTGCAGTATAATTGCTGGTTGCAACACCGGTATTTGTTGTAAGGGTTGAAAAATCCCATAAAGTATTAGGGCCTGGGTTATTATCTAAAACACCGGCAGAATCCCAACGGTGCGAAATGTTCACATCACCAATTACAGGTTCATTAAATGCTTTTGTTAAACTTAACTGGGCATTTGAAACTTGGGTGCATAGTAAAGCAGAGAAAATTGCAAAGTAGATTTTTTTCATGTTTTTGAGTTTAGAAGATAAAAATAAGAAAAAAACCTCCCTATTCAACAAAATTATGATAAGTGGGGGGTAAAAAAGAATGCTGGTTAACAATTTAACTTTTAACCACATAGACACATAGTTAAGGTTTATGTCTGGAGCCTTAAGGTATACAGAGTTTCTTCGCGACGCGAAGAGAAAATCTATGTACGGCTTTTTAACAAAAAACCAATGTTTCTATGTGGTTAAAAAATCAGGAAGTACTTTCAACTAAGATCTTATGGTCTATTTCAAAAGGATGGATGTTTTCTTTTAAACCCGTTAAAAATGCTTTACCATATTTTAAATAAAAGCCTGCAAAATTTTCAAGTCTTTCCTGCGGTGTATTATTTGGAAATAATTTTTGCTTCACACCATTTATCTGGTTGATCTCTGTTTCTGAGCGTTGTTTTAAAGCTTTATTAGCCTTGCCTGTTAATTGCTCAACACCATTTATCACTTTTTGTAATTCTGCCATGGCAGCAGCATTTAAGGTTTTATCTACAGCACTTATTTTTTCGATAAGTGCAGTGTATAATTTTGTCAACTCTTCTTTTTCTGCATCTAATGCAAAAACATTATTTGTTTTTACCTGGTAAGCATCGATCAATTCTTTTGCCTCTTTAAAAAAGTCTTCTGGCTTAAAATTTAATTTATCAATTTTATTTTTAGTGCCGCCATCAATTACAGTAATAAAATTACGCGGTATTAATATTGGAAACAGAACATTTAAGCTCTCAAACAATTTTTTGTATTGTAACCAATAAGCCAATTCTCCCGGTCCGCCAACGTAAGCTATATTTGGTAAAATAATTTGTTGGTAAACCGGCCTTAGTACAACATTCGGACTAATTTTTTCGGGTTCAGTCGCAATAATGTGTTTTATTTCGCTTTCAGTAAATGAAATTTCTGTGCCCAGTACTTTAAAATCAGCGCCTGTTTTTTCAATGCGCGCACGTAAATTATCGGCAATGTAAAAACAGTTAATGGGGCGTGGGTTAACCTGTGTTGCATAGCCCATTTTATTTAATTCATCCGTACTTTCTTTTACTTTTGAGTAACTAATGTTCTCAAAGATCTCTTTTTCTAAAACGCCTGCAAGTTGTTTTTTAAATTCTTTATCATGGCCATCAACAATTACCAAACCATATTCACCAAATAATTCATTCACTAAAAAACGTGTAGCGTCTTTTAAGGTTGAATTATTTAAATAGGCTTTTTCAAAAAGCGAGGATAAATAATTACCATGTTCTAAAAAACCAAAGCTTTCTTTTATGGCAGAGTAAATGTCTTTTAGCTCTTCTGTTTTAAAATCACCAACGGCACCTGCCTGCTTACTTTCCCATTTGTAATTTTTACCAAATACATTAAAATTATTTACTTCTTCAAAATCATGATCTTCACTCGCCATCCAATAGACAGGCACAAAATCAAATTCAGAAAATTGTTTTTTTAACTCTTCAGCTAAATTAATTGTAGAAAATATTTTATGAATAAAATAGAGTGGGCCTGTAAATAAACACAATTGATGGCCGGTAGTTACCGTAAAAACATTTTTTTGTTTAAGGCTTCCTATTTTTTTTACGGAAGCTGTAGAAGTATTGTTTACTAATTTACTTTGCGCTAAAATAATTTCCGATAATTTATTACGATCAAGGTTCGTGTATAAATTTGTTTTTAGAAGCTCTTCAAATCCTTTTACATCCGGATAATTGTTGTAAAACGTTTTTAGCGTTTCTTTTTTATCCAGGTAATCCAGTACAAGTGGATTAATAGCCCCTGAAGTTTTAAGGTCAGTCTTTTCGCTTTTAAACATATTATAATTTGCTTCCAAATGCAAGATCGCCGGCATCACCTAAACCCGGAACAATATACGAGTGAGCGGTTAATTCTTCATCAATAGCACCACACCAAAGCGTGTAATTTATGCTCGGCATATTTGCTTTTAAATAATCAATACCAACCTGGCTTGCCACCGCTGTAACAATGTGGGTGTGTTTTGGAGTGCCTTTTGCTAAAAGTGATTTGTAAGTTAATACCATTGATGAACCAGTGGCCAGCATTGGATCGCAAAGGATCACAATTTTATCATTAAGATCCGGACAGGCAACGTATTCTAAAATTATTTCGAAGGTGTTATTTTTATGATGTCTGCGGTAAGCGCTGATAAAAGCGTTTTGCGCTTTGTCAAAGTAATTTAAAAGTCCAATATGCAAAGGTAAACCTGCTCTTAAGATAGTGCCAATTACAGGTTGATCTGCTAATTGTTTTGTTTCTGCAACTCCTAAAGATGTTGTTGTTTGAACGTTGTTATAAGCAAGTGTTTTACTTATTTCATAAGCAAAGATCTCACCCATGCGTTCTAAATTTCTTCTAAAACGCATACTGTCTTTTTGAATTTCAATATCTCTTAATTCAGCAATGAATTGATTGAAGATAGAATTTTGGCCGGCTAAATTATGTATCATGCTATTTATTTTGAAAGGGTAATGGTTAGATTTTTTTCTGATTGATAAGATACTTTGTCAAAAATTTCGATTGGGTATTTATAATCTTTAAAGCCGGGCGATTCTACCAACATAGAGTATTTGCCCGGAGGAAGAATGATAATGAAACGTCCACTGGTGGGATTTGGAAGGTAATTGCCTACAAGTTCATTTGTGATGGTATTGTTAACCGAAATAAATGTGTCTCTGTATTCAATTTGATTAAGCGTATCTTTTGCTTTAAAATCACCAATCAAAACAGTGTAATCCATTTCTACATCGTTAAACGATACACGGTAAACATCATAGTCGCCACTGCCGCCACCTCTTACAGAACTCACATAACCGAAGCGACCGTTTTTTGAGATCCTGAAATTAAGATCATCATAAGAAGTATTTAAAGTATAGCCCATATTCTTTACATCGCCATCAAAAGCTGTGCCTTCGTCATTTATAGCGATCTTAAAAAGATCGTAGCCACCCATACTACTGTGACCCTTGCTGCTAAAATATAATGTTTTAGCATCGGGTGATAGGTTTGGAAAATCTTCATCTAATGGCGTATTTATTTTTGGCCCAAGATTTTTTGCTTCACTCCATTTTCCGTTTGGTAATTTAGTACAACTGTAAATATCTGTTCCGCCAAAGCCACCTTTACGGTTACTGGCAAAATAAATTAATTTGCCGTCATTATCCATAGTTGCAGCAATAACATCACCACTGCCATTAATTGTTGCTGGTAATTCTTCAAGTTTTGAAAACATACCGCCGCCAATTAAAGTAGATAAATATAATTTTCCTTCGCCCCGTAAATTTGGTTTGTTGATGAGTAAAATATTTCCTTTAGCATTCATGCCAATTACTTCATCATTTGAGTTACCTATACCAATTGGTTTTCCTATTACTTCAGAAGTTGAGTATTCACCATTAATTACTTTAGAGATATAAATGGAATTTAAAAATGTACCGTTTGGTGATTTTGTTACTTCTTTATCTACAGGGCGTTTTGAATTATATACCATGTAGGCTTCCGTCTCATTTACAAAAGGATAATAATCTGCAAAAGGTGAGTTAATGCCTTTACCCAGATTTTGAAAAACAACATTTAACGGAAACTTAATTATTTCTTTTGCATTAATGCAATGCTGAATTTGCTGATCTACTTCTTTTAAATTTGATTCGCTTCCTTTACCGTTCCTTTTAAATTTCTCAAAAGATACAAGTGCTTCATCAAAACGATTCGCATATTGATACGCTCTACCCAATAAATAATCTGCGTTTGCATTGTACCCATTGTTGCGGGTAATATGTTCTAAATAAGGAACCGCTTTTGCTTTATTGATATTTGTATTTAAATAACAAACGGCTGTGTTATAATTATACGATTCGTTTTTAGGTTCTATTGCAACCAATTGTAAAAAATCTTCCAAAGCCTCTTCGTAATCTTCCAGCTTTAGTCTTGCTTCGCCTTCTATTACTAATGCTTTAGCGTCTTTATTTATTTGCGCAAAATTACTTGTGCCCGCAATGGTAAAAAGGCTTATTATGAAAACATTAAATTTCATTTTTTTAATTTTAATCTTAACAACGTTCAATTATTACTGCATAACCCTGGCCAACACCAATACACATAGTTACCAATGCATATTTTTTATTATGCAGATGAAGATCAATGGCAGCAGAATTTAAAATACGGGCACCGCTCATACCTAAAGGGTGGCCAATAGCGATTGCACCACCATTAATATTTATTCTTTCGTCATTATCTGCAAGCCCCCATGTACGTGTACAAGCTAAACTTTGAGCAGCGAAAGCTTCATTCAACTCAATAAGATCAAGATCTTTAAAAGTTAACCCTGCGCGCTTTAATGCTTTGTTAGCAGCTTCTACAGGGCCAATTCCCATAATGCGTGGTTCAACACCAACAACCGCACTTGAAACAATTCTTGCCAAAGGTTTTAAATTATTTTTTTTAATTCCTTCTTCACTTGCTAATAAAATAGCAGCGGCGCCATCGTTCAATCCACTTGCATTGCCAGCTGTAACAGTACCATCTTTTTTAAAGGATGCTTTTAAATTTGATAAAGCTTCTAAAGTTGTTTTTGGTTTTCCAAATTCATCCTTTGCAAAAATGATAGGATCGCCTTTGCGTTGAGGGATTTCTAACGCAACAATTTCTTTTTCAAAACGTTTATTTTCTAAAGCCTTTGCAAATTTTTGCTGGCTCCATAATGCAAATTTATCCTGGTCGGCACGGTTAACGTTATATTTTTCTGCAACATTTTCTGCAGTATCACCCATAGCATCAACACCAAATTGTTCTTTCATTTTTGGGTTGATAAAACGCCATCCAAAACTGCTGTCAAATAATTGTTGGTCGCGTCCAAAAGCAGATGAGGCTTTACTCATTACTAAAGGGCCGCGTGTCATATTTTCAACACCACCCGAGATCATTAATTCTTCATCACCAACTTGTATTGCTCTTGCTGCATCAATGCTGGCGCTAAGTCCACTGGCGCATAAACGATTAACGGTTTGGCCCGGAACTGTAATTGGTAAGCCTGCTAATAAAGCAGACATACGCGCTACGTTCCGGTTGTCTTCGCCGGCCTGGTTAGCACATCCCAAAATAACATCACCTACAGAACTAAAATTAACTTCAGGATTTTTTTTCATTAACTCTTTTAAAACAAAAGCGGCAAGATCATCAGGCCGAACAGTAGATAATGTTCCGCCAAAATTCCCTACAGCGGTACGAACACCGTTTATAATATAAGCTTGTTGCATAAATTAAAATTCAATTTAACAGATAGTAAATGTACTTATTTTTATTGTTTTTAGGAATGAATAAATTGGTCTATCTTTACTTAGCAATCGTATTTTTAGATGAAAAAAATTAGCATTATTCTATTTGTTTTAATTAACAGTTGTTTGTTTTCACAAACAGTACCACAGTTGATCAATTATCAGGGTGTAGCCCGCAATGCCGCCGGCAATCCGGTAATAGGCCCAATTGGATTAATGTTTCAACTGCATGCCGGTAGCGCTGGCGGCGCAGTGGCTTATAGTGAAACGCTTTCAACAACTACTAATTCTTTAGGCATTTTTAATGTGCAAATAGGCGCGGTTAATCAGGCAAATTTTGCTTTAATAAACTGGGGGGCTTCATCTTATTTTTTAGAAGTTTCTTTAGATCCTACCGGAGGAACATCCTATTTATCGGTTGGTAACCAACAATTAGTGTCGGTACCCTTCGCATTGTATGCTAAAAGCTCAGGCAATTCTACCAGTTATAATCCCGGTGCTAATATTGCTTTTTCAGGCCCGGCTTCAAGTCCAACAATTAATTCAAATCCCAATTTAAGTTTAGCCGGAAATACTTTATCCATAAGTGGTTCAGGAACGCCGGTAGTGTTGCCAAATTATGTGGCGGGAAATAATATCACAATTGTTCCACCATCATCCGGAAATGATTACACTATCAATGCTACCGGAAGTGTAAGTACAGCAACTTCTCCTTTTACACTTACAGTTAACGGCCCTCACACTTCGGCAAATGCTGTTAACGCAGCTACATTAAATATTGTTGCGCCAAATATTTCGGTAACAGGTGGTGGCGCAACGGTTACAAATAATGTTCTTCCAAATTACGCAATAAATATTCCAACAATTGTTGTAACGCCAACGCCCGGTGGATTATCGTTTACGCAAAATGCTTCAACCTCTACAGTTGCTCTTGCAGCAGGAGGCCCGTGGACAAGTTCAGGAGCCAATGTGTTTTTAGTTTCACCAGGTGATAATGTAGGTATCGGTATTAATAGTTCAACTGCAAAATTAACGGTAACAACAAGTATTGCTAATGATGCCATACTTGCGCAATCTCAAGGTGCTAATGGTATTCTTGCAATGACTGCTTCTTCAGGCACAACAGATGCTGGTGCTCATGGCATAAATAATGGAGCGGGTTACGGTATGCGTGGTGAAACAATAAGTACGAATATAAGTGTTGCCGGGGTGCTTGGCGTTAATACCGGTAATGGCAATGGTGTAATGGGAAGAACTGGTGCTGCTAATAATACAGTAGCGGGAGTTAAAGGAACAAATACAAGTAGCGGTGCAGGTGTGTATGGAGAAAATATTTATGTTACAGGATCAGTTGCTGCACATGGTGTAAAAGGTGTAACGGGTAACCCTGGAGCGCAGGCAACAGGTGTTACAGGTATAAATACAAGTGTAGGGGCAGGTGTTTATGGTGAGAATACCAGTGGATTAAATACAGGCAGCGGACATGGCGTTTATGGCAGAACAAATTCGGGCGCTGTGAATGCCTATGGTATTTATGGAGAAAATCTTGGAACAGGAAGCGGTGTATTTGGGAAAACCAGCTCAAGTGCAATAAATGCTGCGGGAGTTTTTGGAAATAATGTAGGAACAATAGGTAGTGGTGTATTGGGCGAAACAAATGCTACTGCAGGAAATGCTGCCGCCGTGTTTGGCAATAATCTGGGAGGTACACCGGGTGTTGTTGGCCAAAATAATTCGTCAAGCAATTCGCCATTAGCAATGGGTGTGCGCGGAATTACTAATTCAACCAATAATACCGCTATTGCAATTTCGGGTGAGAGTACCGGGCCAGCAATTGGCGTTAGGGCAAGTATTCCATCTTTTACCGTTGCCGGAAGCTCTAACGTTGCGCTTTTATTTGATAACGGGCATTTAAAGTCTACACAATTTACAGCCGCTACTGTAAATACATTTTCTGTTGCTGGTGGCCCCAGCAGTGTAAGTTATACCACAGCCAACTGTACAGATTCTAAAGGAAGTATTTTGGCGGTTTGTACAACTTCGGGAATGATCAATCCTGGTGGAGTTGTGGTTATGCGCGTTAATTTTTTTAAAACATATGTTACTAATCCAACAGTTGTAATTACGCCAACATCAGATTATGGTCAAATGAACTTCTTTGTATCTTCGGTATCATCAAGCGGATTTAACTTAACGATAAAAAATAGTACAGCCGCAAACATTACGGGCTCAACTTTTGCGTTTAGCTTTAACTATTTTGTAATAGAATAAATTTCCGGTATTATTTAATCGGGTTTTATTTCCCCTTTATGTTTGGTGTTGTACTGATATACATCATCCACATCGTCATCATCTTCTTTTAGTTCAACGTTTTTTTCGTTTTCAAGATTTACATTTACAATAATTGGAGGAGCCGTTGGTTGAGATATCCAAGCACCACCATTATAATACACATAATGGTTTCTCCAGTTATCCCAATAAAAATTATGCCTTGGAAAATAGACCCATCTGCGGTTGTAGGCATATTTGGGGCGCCAATGTGGATGATAAACTACAACTTTTGCCGGGCGGTAAGAACTTCTTTTTACTACCACTACTTTGCCATGGCGATGTCCCTTATGATGCCCGTGACCTTTACCTTTCTGAGCAAAAAAATCAGAACTGATAAATAAAAAGATAACCAGTGGTAAAATATACTTGAATGTTTTCATAATGCTTATTTTATTAGTAAGACATCTGAAAACGCAAAAGGTTTAATCAATGACTAAGAATAGAATATTACTTGATGAGAGCTGTGTTTTTTATTTGTAACGATAACAGGCTCAGGACATTCTAAATAAGTTGGTTCTTTTTCTTATTTCAATTAATGAGTCGTTAATGGTGAAATTAAATTTCTTCATTCTTCACTTACCAGTTTTTTGAAGTTTTGTAAACGATGCCTTTAAATAATACAACTATTTTGGAAGGATCATTTTCAAGAAATACGTTTATTTTGTAATGCCCCAATTTCTCAGTCTCCGTTTCGCACACAGCCTGGGCAATTATTCCATCATTTTCTTTTAAACTAATAATGTGGGAAATAGAAGTTTCAATACTTACACTTTTTCTGCCTTTGGAATTGGATGCAAAAGCCAGGGCGCTATCTGCCAATGAATAAGTGATGCCGCCATGTGCAATACCAAAACCGTTTAGCATTTCTTTTCTGATAATGAGAGATAATTTGCAGGCACCTTCTGATTGTTCTAAAATTTTAATGCCTAACCACTGACTAAAAAAATCGTTGGCCATCATGGTATTTACAATTTCAGAATGTTGCATGAATTACATTTTTGCTTTCCAGGGAATTTCGGTTGCTTTCTTTTCCATTGTTATCCATCTTGATAACATGAATAAATAATCAGATAAACGGTTTAAATATTTTACATGAATATCTTCTATCTTTTCATTTTCGGCCAAACGCAAAACCGCTCTTTCCGCTCTACGGCAAACACAACGTGCAATATGACAATAAGAAACGTGTATATGACCACCGGGTAAAACAAAAGATTTCATTTCCGGTACCTGTTCATTTATCTTATCAATAGCTTTTTCTAAAGCAACAACATCTTCTTCATGAATTGGGGGGAGCTGCATTTTATTTTTTTCAGGATCTGCGGCAAGATGCGAGCCGATAGTAAATAAACGGTCCTGGATCGAGATCAACAATTCAAATGCATTTTTTTCTTCAATTACATCGCGCAGTAAACCAATGTGCGAATTTAATTCGTCAACCGTTCCATAAGCTTCTATCCGCAGTTCTGCTTTTGAGACGCGCGTGCCTCCGATCAAATCAGTCTTCCCTGTATCACCA
>JACDED010000203.1:2392-5104 GCA_013816615.1 Bacteroidota bacterium | reverse complement strand
AATAGACCAAGCAATGGATAGCGCAGTTATAGGAATTAAACGTTTAAATAAAAATAAAGCATATTTAACATCATTAACTAATCGCAATCACTTATTGTATAATTTAGAACACTAATTAGTATCACATTTGATTCAGAATAATTTGCCTTTATAAAACCGATGTTAAGGTTTGCTTCGTTGTGCCTGTTAAAACTATAGAAGAAAGATGGACGTTGGTGATTTCCAGGGTTTCCTAGGTCGTAACTATAGTATGCCTCCGCATAACCTGAAATAGTGACAGGGTTTGTTTTTGTACTATCTTGCGCATTTAAGGTTATAAAACCCAGGATTAATGCAATTAGAACTACTTTTTTCATTTATAGTTTATTCATCCAATTCTGTTAAGTGGCAATTCTTTAGGTTGTTTTATAACCATAGGAAATTTTTCTATTTTTACCGAACTACTGTCTAATCCAAAGGCCTTCGCCTCGCTTAAGCTGAATTTTTTTAAGAAAAAATAAATGGTCATTACTACTTTTTCAAATGCAGGAAGATCATTTTCGTAAGAAAGAAATTTTTCTAATACAACAAATTTAAAATCGCCTATTACATTGTTTTTATTAAGTGATTCGTAACGGCTGGTAATATCTACTTCGCCTTTTTTTACCATATCCTGCACTACTTTTCTAAACATAAGATTTATTTTTGGGGCAATTCTAAAACCTAATCTAAAATCAATTCTAATGATATCGTTATCTGCAATGTGTGTTACTTTGTAATCCATTCTATACGGTTCATTCATTACATCCACATGTACAAACCAATAAACATCGGCTTTTTTAGGTCTTTTTTGAAGTATAGAATAAATAATTTTTGATTCGATCTCTTCTGGGTTATTTGCACTTGTCATGTAAACAAGATGCGTAGCGTATTTTTGAAGCGATTCATCATTACTCAGATCGATCAATAATTGTTTATGATCTGCAAATTTTACCATGTCCACATAACGTTTTCCTATTTTTTTTGCAAGGTGTAAAACAGTCATAACCGCAATAAGGCATGATGCAATTAATAAAGTGATCCAGCCGCCATGTGTAAATTTGCTCAGATTTGCCCATAAAAAGGCTAATTCAATTATTAAATAAACTGTAATAATAGTATATATAAAATACTTATTATACCGTTTCATGTGCATATAAAAATTTAATAACGTTGTGGTCATTAACATACATAAAACAATTGCTAAACCATAAGCACTCTCCATATTAGCTGATTCTCTGAAATACAAAACCACAGTTATGCAACCTGCCAGTAACATCCAATTAAGAGATGGGATGTAGATCTGTCCTCTCATTTCGGTTGGATATTTTACGCCAACTTTTGGCCATAGATTTAAACGCATGGCTTCATTAATTAAGGTAAATGAACCGCTAATTAACGCCTGTGATGCAATAACAGCTGCAATTGTAGCAATAACAATTCCATATGGCATAAAAGATTCGGGCATAATTGCAAAGAATGGATTGCTTGCTTTAAAATCAGCAAGTTTCTGCCCTTCATGCGCTATTAGCCAGGCACCCTGCCCAAAATAATTTAATACTAACATCGTTTTCACAAAGATCCACGAAATGCGAATGTTATTTTTACCGCAATGTCCAAGATCAGAGTACAAAGCTTCTGCACCCGTTGTACATAAAAATACAGCGCCAAGTATTAAAATACCGGAAGGATGTGTTGCTAATAATTTATATGTATAATAAGGATTTAAAGCAGATAAAATTGACCAATCACCTGAAAGCTGTACCACCCCTAATATACCTAACATTAAAAACCATAAGGTCATTAACGGACCAAAAAATTTACCAATAAATCCGGTTCCAAATTGTTGAATAAAAAACAAGCCGAATAAAATACCAATAACTATTGGTACTGTGTTAAGCTCAGTATTAAAAAAACGCAAGCCTTCAACAGCGGCCGATACTGAGATTGGAGGTGTAATAATACCATCCGCCAGTAATGCGCTTCCGCCAATAATTGCCGGAACCAATAACCATTTAAATTTGCTTCTTCTTACAAGAGTGAATAATGAGAAGATTCCACCCTCACCATTATTATCTGCTCGCAACGTAAGTATTACATATTTAATAGTTGTTTGCAGTGTCAATGTCCAAAACACTGCAGAAATTGCGCCTTTTACCAAATCTGCGTTGATCATCTCTTTGCCAATAATTGCGCTCATTACATAAAGCGGCGATGTTCCAATATCCCCGTAAATTATTCCAAGAGTTATAAGCAAGCCTGCAAGTGTTACTTTATTAATGCTTTGATGTTGAGTGGCCATATGTTTAATTTTATAAATGATCTTTTGCTACAAATCTGTACCCGACGCGCGATTCGGTTAGAATGTATTCTGGTTGATTGGGTTCTGTTTCAATTTTTTTACGCAATTGTGCTATAAATACTCTTAGGTATTGTGACTGATTAACATACCCGGGGCCCCAAATTTCGCGCAGAAGATAATGATGGGTTAATACTCTTCCTTCATTTTTCGCAAACAAAACAAGGAGATCGTACTCTGTTGCTGTAAGCTTTAGAATTTCTTTATTTTTTTTAACTGTTCTAAGATTATAATCTATTTCAAGATCATTATTAAAGATATGGTTATTTAGTGTTTTAGGAATTAAGCCCCTGATAGATGACCGGATACGTGCTAATAATTCACCAGTTCGAAAG
>JACDED010000203.1:0-2382 GCA_013816615.1 Bacteroidota bacterium | reverse complement strand
CGTTTGCACCATTATCAAGCGCTTTAATAATATTTTCTTCATCGCTTTGTACTGATAAAATTAGTATGGGTTTTGTATACCACTGCCTTAAGTTTTTTAAAACTTCCTGTCCGTTTTCGTCCGGCAATCCAATGTCAAGAAGTATAAGATCGGGATTATGGGTTTTTGCTGTTATTATAGCCTCCCTTGCAGTTGCGGCCATTTTTACTTTAAAATCGCTTGTTTGTAAAGTAATTTCAAGGAGCTTTCTAATCTGCTCCTCATCATCAACGATCAATATAAGCGGGCCAGTCATGTTTTTACATTTAAATTTATATAAGACAGTTCTGCCGAAATTTCAATAGTAAACATGGCTCCACCATCCGGCATATTTTCAAGAATAACTGTTCCTTTCATCGCTTCTACAAATCCTTTTACAATCGAAAGACCTAATCCTGTGCCACCGGTTTTAGAATTTTTTAAGCGATAAAACTTTTCAAATACTTTATTGATCTCAACTTCAGGAAAGCCGTGTCCTGTATCTTCAACAATAATAACAAGCTTGTCTTGCTTGCAATTGGCACGTATGGTTATTACTGCATATTTTGGAATATTAGTTCCGGCATTGTGAATTAGGTTATGTACTATTTGTGAAATTAATCCGTAATCTAATTTAAATAAAGGAAGGTTTTCTTTAATAGCAACATGCACGGGTATGTTTTTAAGTTCGTCTTTAAGTTGATTTAAAACATCATAAATTAATTCACTAATATCAAACCAATCGTTTTTTGGTTTAATATAACCTGATTCGAGACGTGACATGTTTAATAAATTTCCAACCTGGCGGTCTAATTGCAAAGAGGCTTTTGATATTTCAGAGATCAATTCATATTTATTTAGTTCAGATAATTTATCTGCCATTGTTTGTAAATTATCCGTTGCGCCAATAATTGTAGAAATAGGTGTGCGCAATTCGTGCGATAAAGAATTTAACAATGTATTGTATAGCTTAAGAGTGTTTTCTTTTTCTTCTTTTTGGTTTGCTTTTTTTTCTATTTTTCTGATCTTGGTTGTTAATACAGCATTTACCAAGGCCACTACAAAATACATCAGAAACATTAAAAAATCTTCAGCACTGGATATTGCAAATGTAAATTTTTGGGGTATAAAGAAAAAATCCCAAACCAAAGCACTTAAGATAGCAGCAATTAATACAGGTTTTATGTCAAAAAACATAGAAATTAATGATACGGTCACTAATAATATAAGTGCAACAACTCTGTATCCAATTAAATTTGAAACAAAATAACAACACGTGGCAACAATCAAAATAGAAAGTACACTAACAATGTATTGTTTTGTAAGACTGAGTTTTTGAAAAAGAAAATTATCCAATTTTATCCCTCTTTTAATAAGACAAATTTACATATACCGTTATAAAGATTTTATAAAGATTATTAGTATTATGATAATTATCACATTTTAAAGGTTATTGCAACAAAAAAGCCCTGTCATTTTTATGACAGGGCTTTTTTTATTAATTATTAATTAGCTGATCTTAATGCAACCATCTTTAATTTCGATGTGTGCAGCATCTTTTACTTTTACTTCACCACATTCAGTCATGATGATACACTCAGTACCGCCACCTTGAATTGTTACGCTTGACGTTTTGCTTCCGTCAAAAGTTACTTCTTTTGATGAACCATCCATTTTTACTTTGAAAGTGTGACCTTTTGAATCCTTATTGTAGTAACGGATAGTTACAGCGCTAAATGCGCTTGATGCCGCAAAGCCCAAAATAGCAGCTGTTAAAATTAGTTTTCTCATGTTAGTTTTTTTTTAGTTTAGATAAATATACATTCTAAAAAGTTAATTCAAAAGAATTATTTTCCAGGTTTTTCTGATAAGTTATTAAAACTGAGGTCAACTATTTTTAGATATTTATTTTTATTGATCCTGAGTCGCCTGACACCGATCTGTTTTATCAAAACACCGGTTACCATTAAACCACCACCTATTAATGCGGCATTCATACTTATAACAGGCGTGCGCTCGTTTATTAAGTTATTTGTAGTGTTTAAAAAGAAAAAAAATGCGCCCCCGGTAATAAAGGCCGATTGAAACAAACGTATAACATAATTGCTTTTACGTACGTATACAACTTTTAGCTGACTAAGTTTAATAATACTATCATTTGAAAAAACAATAAAACTATCCTGTAAATTGGTGATCTTATTTCTACGATAACTGTATTCTCCCTTTAATTTGTATTCTAATACTAATTAGTGTTCTATAATATACAAATATTTGTTATATTTGTATCAATTATGGCAAGAAAATCAAAATTAACCCGAACGGTATTAGAAAAAAATTTAGAACGACAACTTAAAAAAGTAAAAG
>JACDED010000202.1 GCA_013816615.1 Bacteroidota bacterium | reverse complement strand
GTATTCTACATCATAAGCATTAGTTGACGCTCCGTGAAAACGAATAGCAGTTTCATCTGTCTCACCACTAAAGCCATTGATCTGTAATTTTATTGGTAAACCAACATTGCTTACATTAGCTTCGTTATTGGTTTTCATTAAGTTAGTATTGCTGGATACTTTATTTGTTTCTTTAGCAGCTAAACTGGTACCCGAAAGCGCAACAACATAAAAACCTTGTCCTGAAGGAATAACATCACTTCCGCCATTAGTTCCTACTCCATTTACAAAAGTTGCATAAGCACCATCAGCATTATATATATAAATCGCATTTGTAACTGCCGGATTAGCATTACGTAAAGCAGTCCATGAAATTGGTGAAGCGTATGGATTAGCAACTAAACAAGTACCACTTTGTGCTGAGTTAGTTAAAGGAATTGTTACATTTCCTGTAACAGGACTTCCGGTAAGAGTAAGAATTATATCAGAAGTAGTTGATGGGCCGGTACCAAGATATGTCCAAAAGCCTTGCCCTTGTGCCAACGGTGTAGATACAGTTATAGTAGTATCATAACCATATGCATCTGCTTCATTCCAGCCTTGTACAGATTCAAAATAACCTCCGGCAGAAGTTACACCAGTTGCTGACCCTTCAAGTGTCATTGGAAACTGACCATACCAATTATTCATTGTTTGACCGCTAATACCATGACTACCTAAAAGTGCCCAACCTGTTGTTGGCCCGGGAGCATAACACTCTGCAGTTACATTTCCTGAAAAACCACCGGTTGATATGGTGCCGATGCGACCTTTACTGGTTGCATTTTGTTTGATAGTTAAATTACCACCTGTTGTAATTGTTCCCACTGAAGGTGTAATAGCACCCCAAATTTCAATTGAATTTGATAATGTAAGTCCACTGGCATTATTTAATGTAAGGTCAGATAAAGCTTTAGTAGTAGATGAAGTTTGGTCCATTTTTAAACTTCCTGTAACAGCCCCGCTCAAATTTAACGAAGAGGTTAAAGAACCAATAAAATTACCCGTACCCAATGTAGTTATTCCACCAAATTTAAGGCTTTTACCGTTTATATTGATATTACCATTTGATATAAAAGCCACACTGTTTACCGTAAAACTACTTCCAAGCGTTAAAGTTTGTCCTGATCTGTCCAGGGTAAAGCTTCCAACTGCTTGAGTACCGGTAAAATTAACTGTACCAATTGCACCAGAACCCATAATAGCTAATTTTGAGATTCCTGTTTTTATGCTACCGCTTCCGCTAGTAGTTATAGGTCCCAGAAAATATACAGTATTTGGAGGAACTGTACTCATTTTATAACTTCCATTTGTAATAATTAAATTATTTTCCACAGTAAATGTTGTAATACTTGTAACATCTGCTCCGCCTGAAATAAGCATATCATAATGCGTAACAGGAATAGTATTGATTGTGCCTGATGATTGATTATAGTCAATTGCAGATCCGGTCATTAATGTTACCGAAGAGGTTGGGAATAAAGTGTTTTGAAGTGTTAAGGTTGCCTGATTGTTTACCTGAAGACCGCAACCACCATTAACAAATAAAGTATGCGTAGTAGGAATTGTTACATTTATATTAGTTGTGCCTGTACCTATATATAACATTGATCCATTACCAGAAAAAGTCATATTATTAGTTGTCATATTATTAAAGTTAATTGACGATGCATTAGTAATATAAAATGTTTGGGCAACAGTTGTAAATGTAGTTGGAGGGGTTCCGCTTCCGTCTGGATTTGGTCCCCAATTTGCAAAAACATCAAGCGCACCGGTTCCTTTATAATAGAATACAGGTGATTGAACACCAGAAATATTTATGTCATCAAATGCATGAAATGCTGAATTGCCGCTGCCACCATTTAATGCAATCTGAAAGCAAACTTGCGATTGATTATCGATTGATGAAGGTAATGTAATAGAAGGAACAGCAGTCCACGTACAATTTGCGGCTGAATTTGTAAACGGTACACTTATGGGAAATGTTAATCCGCCATCTACACTAAAGAAAATTGTAAAGGTTACCGTTGAAATATTTTCTCTGAATTGATTAAGATTCATAGTCATTGTGCTTTTTCCCAATGTAGAAAAAACCGGTGTGGTAACCGCATCGAAAACGCCTCCATCATAACATACAAGCATATTTCCCGCAGATGAACCCGCAACATTACATGTTGGCGAGCCACAAGGACTTAAAGAACCGTTATCGGTCAAAAAATAACCCAGACCGGGCGACCAGCCTGCAGGCAATGAAGGTATAATTGCTGAATTAAAATCTTCAGAATAAACAACCACAGTTTGAGCATTACTTTTCAAAAAAGTAAAAACGCATAAAATAAATAATAATTTTTTCATAATCTAAAAATTTAATAGATAAGTAAATGTAAACTAATTTTTCAATTTATTCAATATTTCTGTTCAAAAGTTAAAAAAAATTAAATTGATTTAGACCAAACTCCCATTTTAACTTCTTAATTATATAAAATAAATTAACTAATTTTTATATGATAAAGATATGCCAAGGGTGGAATAGGATAAAACGCATCCTTTTAAATACATTACATATGTAAGATTTACTGGTTAAAAGAGGAATTCGACCACTTATCAAAAATCCGGTTCCTTAAAGTTCCTTTAAGTTAATATTAAGTACATTTACAATCAAAATTTTGCTTAAAAAGGGATCTAATTTATGGCATTTTCTACTTTCATAAGAAAAACACTGTTCACTTTAACTATCTGCCTGTTATTTTTTAATGGTATTTCGCAAACTAACGGTATAGTTAAAGGTTTTGTTTACGACAAAGCTAATGGCGAACCTGTTCCATTTAGTAACGTGTATTTTAAAGGCACAACTATTGGTGCAAACACCGATATGAATGGTTTTTTTACAATTACACGTGTGCCACCCGGTGATTACAAGATCCTTGTTACTAACCTGGATTTTGATACTATATCAAAAAATATTACTGTGAAAGCCGGCGATATTTTAACTGAAAAATTCTATGCTACAAAAGGCGGTGTTAAGCTTGAAGAAGTTGAAGTTTCAACAACAGCAGCCGATAAAGTAGAAAACACAACAGTTGCAGTACAAAAGATCGATCCAATTATCATAAGTAAATTACCAAGCGTTGGCGAGCCCGATATTGCACAGTATTTACAGGTATTACCGGGTGTTATTTTTACGGGTGATCAGGGTGGCCAATTATATATAAGAGGTGGTTTACCCGTACAAAATAAAGTATTATTGGATGGTTTAATTGTTTACAATCCGTTTCACTCTATTGGTTTGTTTTCGGTTTTTGATAATGACATCATGAAGAACGCTTCCGTTTATAGTGCTGGTTTTGGTGCTGAATATGGCGGAAGAACTTCATCAATTATGGATGTTACTACCCGCGATGGAAATAAAAAACGAATTAGTGGTAAAATTGCCGCCTCTACTTTTGGCGCCAAAGCCACTCTTGAAGGGCCGCTTGTAAAATTAAGAGATGAAGGAAATACAAGCGCTTCTTTTTTACTTTCAGCTAAACATTCTTATTTACCGCAAACTTCTAAGATGATCTATTCATATGCTAATCCAAACGGATTACCATTTTATTATACTGATCTTTACGCTAAAGCGTCTATCAATTCTACCGGTGGAAGCAAGTTTAGTGTATTTGGATTTAACTTTACTGACGCGGTAAAATACAGCGAGGTTGCTTCTTTTGATTGGAAAAATGTTGGTGTTGGAACTAACTTTGTATTGGTACCCCAATCAAGTAATTTACTTGTTGAAGGTGTGTTTGCTTACTCGAAATACAATATCAATTTCACTAACCCATCATTAGAAACTGATTCTAAAAAAAGTGATGTGAGTGGTATAAACACAGGTTTTAATTTTGTGAAATTTATCGGTCGCCAGGAATTAAGATTTGGAATTGAAGGTGTGATCACAACTACAAATTATCAAATTCAAAACCCCTATTTTGCAACTATAAAATTAAGCCGTTCTACAATTGATGTGGCGGGATTTTTAAAACACAAATTTATTGATAAGAATAAACGCATTGTATTTGAACCTAGTTTACGTTTACAATATTATGCAACACTTGGCGTTTTTTCTCCCGAGCCACGCGCTTCTGTAAAGATCAACGTTACGCCTAAGATCAGGTTTAAAGGTGCTGCCGGTTTATATAGCCAAACATTACTAAGCGCTAACAGCGATAGAGATATTGTAAATTTATTTTATGGTTTTATTAATTCACCTGAAACCGATCAGATCTCTAAAACCTATATCGATTATAAAGGCCAAACACAAAACGTTAATTCATCTGTTCAAAAAGCTACTCATGTAGTTGGTGGTTTTGAATTTGATCTTTTTAAATATTTTGAATTGAATGTAGAAGCATATCAAAAGAATTTTAACCAGGTTATTAATGTTAACCGCGAAAAAGTATTTGATGATAATGATCTTAATGCTTCACGTCCTGACGAATACAAAAAAGATTTTGTGATCGAACAAGGTCGGGCCCGTGGGTTTGACGTGGTTTTAAAATTTGACAGAAAACGTTTTTACATCTGGGCTGTTTATTCACTTACGTTTAACGACAGATGGATCGGTAATAACGCAAGCGGTGTTGTTACAAATTACCCCCCAAATTTTGACCGTAGACATAACGTTAATTTAGTTACATCTTACAATTTTGGTAAAAAGAAAAACTGGGAATTTAACGCCCGTTGGAATTACGGTACAGGCTTTCCATTTACACAAACACAAGGCTTTGTTAACCAGTTAAACCCTTCAGGCAATATTAATTACAACTTCCCTACTGCAAATGGCAATTTAAATTATATCCCGGGCCAGCTTAATGGTGGCCGCCTACCTGATTATCACCGTTTTGATATTGGTATAAAATATAAATATCATGTTTCAGAAAAAACAACATTTGAAGTAAATGCTGGTGCAACAAATATTTATAACCGCGAAAATATTTTTTATGTTGATCGTTTTACATTTAAACGTATTAACCAATTACCAATTATGCCAAGTATTAACCTAAGCTTATCATTTTAAAATTGGCTTTTAAGATCTATACAAAAACCGGTGATAAAGGACAAACCTCTTTAATTGGAGGTACACGACTGCCTAAACAC
>JACDED010000098.1 GCA_013816615.1 Bacteroidota bacterium | reverse complement strand
GACACATACACCTCCTACCATAAGGATAATCACTCATCTACGGAAAGAAGCACCTTGTTTTTTCTTACGCCTAAGATCGGGTTTCGTTATCAACGCCCAACCGGCGGCCTGTTTTTCAGGGCTTCACTTATGGCGATGGTTAATATTTTTAAAGGCTATTATTTTTACAATCGACTTTACCCCTGGGCAGGCATAAGTGTGGGTCATAGTTTCTAATCGTTTTCCTCCGGCGCTACAATTTCCATCCAGTAAATTGTTTTTTTGTTCGCAAAAAAAACGGCACCCGGATTGTTATTCAGTTTAAAGGCCTTATTCAATTTGTCGTAAGTGGCAATATAATTTATCCCGTCAACGGTAATTAAAACTTCCTGGTTGTTTAAAGGCAGATCGTCGTGTTTGGCATTTTTCCATTTCATATTATAAAATTAGGCTAAGCCACTTAATTTGTAAATACCCTGCAAATGGTATTTATTTTGCCTCAGTTTAATTGTGTAATTTTAGATCTGTAAAAATATGTCACGCATTCACGGTATAATAGATGAAATTAAAGAACTGCAAAAAGAAAAGAATCACCGCTCTTCACTGCACATAGTACGCCTTTTAGAGGCGAATCAAAAAATATTCTTAGAAAAAATGGATGCTGTTGATTACAATTTTATACTGCGTAATTTTGAAGATCTTTCTCAAACTCAACCAAAAGATTATAATTCACAGTCGTTTTTATACGATTACGAAAAGAGTTTTGAGTCCATACTTTTTCATTTAAATAAGATCGTTTAATAAGCAGGATCTTAAATGGGAGATTTTTTTCTACATTTTGTCTACAAAAGTCTATAATTAGGCGTTTTTCCCCAATTTCAGCAAGGTATTACCCAATTTTTTATTGGCATAACATTATATTTGTTTTAAATACGCCTTACAATGAAGAAAATCTTAATTATCGCGCCGATCTGTAGTATTACGATCATATTATTTGCATGTACAAAAACACCTCGCAAAACAACGTTTAAAACTAAAGATACAAGCTGTGGAACTGTTGATGGAAATGTACTCCATAAAGATAGTCAACACAATTGTTATTATTTAAATGAGAGTGGACAAAAAGAGTATGTTGAAAATTCAGTGTGCAGCTGTCTTTAAACCAGCTTTCCATTTTCAATAACATCCTTTAAGCTTCTGTGTTCAAAAATGCCGTTCTCAAAATTGGCATCCTCTGCAAAAGCATCTTCGGTATAACAGGTGGCATCGTACTGCCCGTTATCATCTTCGGTAATATCAATTGCTTTTATAACCAACGTTTCGTTGGTTGACGCAAAATATACCTTCTTATCAATATATTCCTGGTAATGTTTTATAATAAAATCTCTTGCTTCGTCCAGTGTCATAATTTGTTTTTTAAACTATTGAATGTGATTCTTCTATTAGTTCTAACAATTGGTCTTTACTATTGTTGAATCTTTCTTTTTCTTCATCTACATGACAATCAACACTTGCCAGGTTACTTTTAATAGAGCTAAGTCGCCCGTTAAAATAATTAATATGATTTAGTTCGTCTAAAACAATATATGTTTTATCAATTAGCTTTATCATTTTCTCTACTGCGCTTTTATCACTGCAATCCAGAGCAGCTATTTTTTTGCTAATGTTGTTTAATTCTGAATTTTCCATAACTATTTTCCGCCGTTGGCTTTAAGGTCGTTAATACAATTTTGATCTAATGAAGGAACATTATTTCCTAAAAGGTTATTTAAAATATTGCTTGTTTCTGCTTCGTAATACATTAAGCAATTACTGTTGTTACAGTGTTTGCCATGTGTTTCGTCTTGATGTGCAGCAACCATATTGCTGCCATTATTTACAAGGCCTAAGATATGGCAAAGTTCATGCTCTGTTACCAGTACTTCGGCAGCGCCTAAAGATGGCTGACCAAGGCCACCACTAAAATCACGTATTGTTTTTTCAAATATTACCATAGATGATGAACCAAAAGCAACACCCAATGTTTTTGAATTGCTTGTGTTTTGAGAATACTCACCATCTAAAAAAAGAATGTAAGATGTAATGGTCTTTCCTTCGTTCTTTACCGTACGGTTAATGGCTTCAATGTTTCTTATATCTTCAATAGTATAAACCGAGCGGCCCGGCGAATTAATGTTACTATATACCACTTCAATACCATTTGGTTTATTTAAACGGTTGCTTAAAAAGGTTTTAATATCTTCTACAGCGCCGGCAGTTGGTTGTAAGCCATTTACATATTGTATCTGAATAACAAGCTTGTCATAATCTGTTGAGCTTAAATAATCTTTTGCACTTGCGCTTATACTTGCAGGTGAGTTTGGGGCGGTTTTTTTATCCTTTGTACAGCTAAAAAATAAAACTGTAATTGAAATTAGTAGTAAAATAAAAAGGCCGGTATTAATAAGTATCTTTTTCATGAAGAATGTATATGCTATATTCCCTTTTAAATCAAGAATCAGACCAACATTATTTTAGATACAACAGCCTGTAAATGAGTATTTGCGGCTTTTACTAAATAAGGAGAAAATTAATATGTGGAAAATTATGCCCGAATATCAGGATTGGGATTTGTTATATAGCTTTTGGGGTGTAGGTATTTGAGCTACTTCAAACCAATATTGTACAAATGTTTTTATTGACAGATCTGTTAAAGAAATATTAAAAGGTTTATTAATAAATGTGCTGGCACCGTTTGCATAACACTCTTTTATCAATTCCTCCTGTGTATGTTCTCCTAAAATTATTACAGGGATATGTTTAAAGGCATCAACACTTTTAATTTGTTTCAATACGTCTAAACCGTTATCCGGAACTGAATTTAGCGTAAGTAAGATCAAGGCCGGAAGCTCACCGGTAGTGTGTTTATCTTTTAAAAAAGGTATTACCTCGTTGCTTAATTTTAATAGTTCAAACTGTACTTCCAGGTTATTAAAATAATTCCTGCTTAATTCCCTGTCGTGCTCATCGCCTTCCAGCATTAGTATGTAGCCTTTATTTAACATGCTATTATTTCATTTAAAGATAATAATTGTAATTAAAATTGTTTGTTCTCAATTAACGTAATATAAAGCTCTTCCACTTTTTTCCGTGCCCAGGGGGTTTTTCTTAAAAATGTTAAGCTCGATTTTATACTTGGATCATTAGTAAAACAACGAATATCAATTTTTGTTCCCAAATGTTCCCAGCCATAATATTGAACTAAATGCTTTAATATCATTTCCAGCGTTTTACCATGTAAAGGATCGTTTGATGTTTTATCAGTCATTTTAATTTACATTTTTGCGCACTAATTTACGTACAATCATATCAACTTCCCTGTTAAAATTTTCTGTTCCATCGGGTTTTTGATGGGCTTTTACCTTGTGTAAATGTATGTTATGCGTGTTATAATAGTTCAATATCTGTTGCACGAGGTCAATATTTTGTATAGCCGTACCCTTTTTAGTTATAAATTCTTTTGCTACCAGTTTCTCTTTCCTGGTATCTAAATTTATGACGTATTGGCTATCTGAAAAAATAGTGAAAACGGCTTTGTTAAACCCGTTTTCATCGGCCCACTTTATTGCTTTTATTACGGCTAACAACTCCATTCTGTTATGAGTGGTGTCTTCTTCAACACCTTGCAAAATGGTTTTCTTCCCTTCAATAAAGATCAAAGCAGCCCAGGCCCCTACTCTTTTTTGAGTGTGACAACTTCCATCAGTATAAATTTCAATTTCAGGTAGTTTCAATCACTGTAAAGTTAAGTGTTTTGGTTTAAAAAGACTGAACAACCAACCTTGAATAAAAATTCAAATTAATTTCTTTTAAACACAGTTAATTATTTAAATTTAGGATTTATAATAAATATGAACCAACTGATCCCTCCTCCACACGCTGTTGAACTTTCCTTGTTCTGGACCTGGATGGGTGATGATGGGATCTGCAGAACAAAAGCAAAACCACTTGCCGAAATTACCCTTAAAGAAGCTATGGAAAATTCTTTGGCTGTAACCAATATGTTTAAGGATAAAAAATTTCCATTGCTGGTTGATGCCCGTAGCGTTAAGTCAATGGAAAAAGAAGCGCGAAAATATTTTTCTACAAATGGCCGCGCCACCAGGATAAATTCAATGGCTATTATGGTTAAATCGCCTTTAAGCCGGGTTATTGGTAATTTTTTTATGGGATTAAATAAACCACTTATTCCGGCACGATTATTTGATGATGAGAATATGGCTGTTGAGTGGCTTAAAAAACAGGTACAATAATGCAAGACAATTTAAACGATAATAATTCTGATCGCGTTAAGGAAATTCTAGATGTGATTATGTCGTATGCACGGTTTGATTTTTCAAAAAAAACCGTAGTAAGAGGTAATGATACGCTTGATGCCATTGGCGCAGGTGTTAATATGCTGGGCGAAGAACTGGAATCATCCACTGTATCTTTAAAAGAAAAAGAACAATTACTAAAAGAGATCCATCACCGCGTAAAAAATAATCTTCAAATTGTTTCAAGCTTACTTAACCTTCAATCTGAAAATATTTTAGATAAACGTTACCTTGATCTCATTATCGAAAGCCGCAATCGTATAAATTCAATGGCGCTAGTGCACGAAATGCTATATTCTTCAAAAGATCTTAGCAAGATAGAAATGGGTGAATACGTGCAAAGGCTAAGCATTGGTATTCAAAGTTCTTTATTAAAGAACGATGCAAATATAAAATTTCATTACAATTTACAACACGATCTTTATTTTGATATTGATCACATGATTCCTTTGGGTTTGATCTTAAATGAAATAATAAGTAACTCTTACAAATATGCTTTTCCCGAAAATACCGGAAGAATTGATATTGAAATGAGCAAAACCGATAAACATTACCTATTGGTTGTAAAAGATAATGGTATTGGTTTAAAACCTAATTTTGATGTTAAGCGCGATTCAAACCTGGGTATGCAGCTTATTTATATGCTAACAGAACAACTAGATGGGAAAGTTGGACTGGATAGTGTGTTGGGAGTTGCTTACGAAATAACTTTTCCTTTATGATGCAACAGTACCAGATATTAGTTGTTGAAGATGAGCAAAGTTTAGCCCAAACAATTGCTCTTAATTTACAATTAGAGAATTATAAAGTATTGCTTGCCACTGCCGGACAACAGGCACTTGATCTTTTTAAAACAAACTCCCACGTTATCAACCTGGTTTTGCTGGATGTGATGCTACCGGAAATCAATGGCTTTGATCTCTGCAAAGCATTTAAAAAGATCGGTCCATCCGTACCCATTATTTTTTTAACAGCAAAAAATCAGATCTCTGATAAAATAGAAGGGTTAAAGCTTGGCGCTGACGATTACATTACAAAACCCTTTGATCTTGAAGAATTATTACTGCGCGTAAGTAATCTTATTAAGCGCACACAAAAAGAAACCATAGCTGTTTTTAACTTTAATAATTGCAGTATTAATTTTGAGACCTTTGAGATAAAAGACATTTACGGGGCCTCTTCTACCCTATCCAAGCGGGAAATAGGACTTTTAAAACTGCTTACCGAGCATGAAAATAAAGTAATTTCGCGAGATGAAATTATCGAAAAATTGTGGGATCTTAATGAGAATGCCTCTTCGCGTACCATTGATAATTATATTTTAAATTTCAGAAAATATTTTGAAGCTAATCCAAAAGAACCTGTTCATTTTCACTCCATAAGAGGTGTAGGTTATAAATTTATTGCCTGAAGAATACTATCTTTGCAATTCATGTTCAAAGAAAAATTAAATAAAAAATTAAACGCTGCTTTACTTGCTTATGGTGTTGAAGAACCTAAAGAGCTTCAATTAAAAAGCCTGGCAAAAATTAACGGCGGTTTTGATATAATTGGTATTGGACCTGAAGGTTCAGGCAAAACAACACTATCTGTTATTGCAGCTATCCATAAATTACAATATGCTTTTGAGGATCCTCCCCGCGCCTTGATATTGGTAGCAAATAAAGAAAAAGCTTTGGCAATGGAAACGCAATTTAATTTGCTTAGTGCAGAAACAGACCTGAGAGTGGTTACTGTTACCGAAGAAGGGAAAATTGATGTGCAAACCCTTGATATTTATAAAGGATGCGACCTTGTGATTGCTACTGCTAACCGCATTATGGATATTTATTTTAAACGCACCTTTAACTTAAATAAAATAAAATTATTTGTTATTGATGATGCTGAAGAAATGATCAAAAATCGCTGGCAGGGCCAAATAGACAGGCTTGCACTAAGCTTACCAAAATGCCAGCATCTTATTTTTACCAATGAATTGAATGAGAAAGTCGAAAAGCTGATCAGCAAATTTATTGTTGCCCCTCATATTATTGAAGTAGAAGAATAAAAACAAAAACAAGCTGTTTTATTCCTTTTTTTCCTGCTCTAATAGAAAACACCGCTTCCAACTTTTTCATCTTATCTAAGAGCCTCTAAAACAGTGCGTTTAAAGCGCTCATTTATCGTATTTTAAAAAGTATTATGTCGTTATTTTATTATATTTATGATTCGATTTACCAACTATGAACAAACTACATAATTATGCCTGTGGCCAATGGGTTGCCGGGGCTGAGAGCGGACAAGAACTATTTAATGCTATTACCGGTGATGTTTACGCTACTGCAAGCAGTAAAGGACTTGATTTTGCTAAGATGTGCGAATACGCACGTACTGTAGGCGGACCAAAGCTACGCAAAATGACCTTCCAGCAGCGTGGTTTAATGCTAAAAGCATTAGCTACACATTTATTAAACAAGAAAGAAGATTTTTATAAAGTAAGCTGGGCAACAGGCGCAACGCGTGTTGACAGCTGGGTAGATATAGAAGGTGGTATTGGTAATTTATTTACTTATGCTTCTTTACGCCGTCAGTTCCCTAACGAAACATATTGCTATGATGGTGATGTGGCGCGCCTTTCAAAGAACAACACATTTATTGGTCATCACATTTGCGTACCAAAAGAAGGTGTTGCTATTCATATCAACGCGTTTAACTTTCCTGTTTGGGGAATGTTGGAAAAAGTGGCTGTTAACTGGTTGGCCGGTGTGCCGGCAATAGTAAAGCCTGCAGCGCTTACTTCTTTTTTAACCGAAGTAGTTGTAAAAGAAATTATAGCAAGTAAGATTTTACCCGAAGGTGCTTTGCAATTAATTTGTGGTAGCGCTAACGGTATTTTAGATCACGTGCAAAGCCAGGATGTTATTACGTTCACAGGCTCTGCCTCTACAGGAAAAATGTTGAAATCGCACCCTCGCCTATTGGAAGAAGCGGTGCATTTTAATATGGAAGCCGATTCACTAAACTGTTGTGTACTTGGAACCGATGTTACCACTGCCATGCCGGAGTTTGATATTTTTATTAAAGAAGTTGCAAGAGAAATTACAACCAAAGCCGGACAAAAATGTACAGCGGTACGCCGCATCATCGTTCCTGAAAATATGGTAGAAGATGTACAAATTGCTTTAGGTAAGCGTTTGGCACAAAACGTAATTGGCGATCCAAATGTGGATGGGGTTCGTATGGGCTCTTTAGCAGGTAAATCACAATTAATTGAAGTAAAAGAAAAAGTTGAGCTCTTAAGTAAAACTCAAAAAATAATAATTGGCAACTTCGAAAATTTTGAAGTAAAAGGTGCAGATAAAAACAAAGGCGCATTTATGCCCCCCATTATTTTTTATAATGATGATCCGTTTAAAAATACAGATTGCCATAACATTGAAGCATTTGGCCCTGTAAGTACGATAATGCCTTATAAAACTATTGATGATGCAATTGAATTAAGTAAAATGGGTAAAGGCTCATTGGTAAGTTCTATTATAACTGCTGATGCAAAAATAGCACGTATGTATACATTAGGTGCGGCTTGTATGCATGGGCGTATTTTAGTATTGAATGCAGAGTGTGCAAAAGAAAGTACCGGCCATGGTTCTCCAATGCCTATGTTAGTGCATGGTGGTCCGGGCCGCGCCGGTGGCGGCGAAGAAATGGGTGGTAAACGTGGTGTGTTTCATTACCTGCAACGCACCGCTATTCAAGGTTCTCCTTCAATGATCACATCTATCTTAAACAGTTACCAGGTTGGTGCAAAACAGATCATCAAAGATGTTCACCCATTCCGCCAGTATTTTGAAGATCTTGAAGTTGGTGAAACAACCATCACACCAACACATACAGTTACCGAAGAAGACATTTTAAATTTTGCAAACATAAGCGGCGATAAATTTTACGCGCATTTACAACCCGATGCTTTAGAGGGAACTATCTTCAAACGCACAGTTGCTCATGGTTATTTTATCTTATCTAAAGCTGCTGGTTTATTTGTTGATCCTGCAAAAGGCCCGGTATTATTAAATTATGGTATTGATGAGTGTCGTTTTACGCGTCCCATTTACCCCGGCATGACCATAGGTGTAAAATTTACCTGCAAAGAAAAAATTGAAAATGATAAACCCTTAGCAGCGGCTGATGGTACCGAAGTTAAAGTTGGTATTGTAAAATGGGTGGTGGATATTTACGATGCAAGCTCAATGAATGTACTCGAAAAATATGATGCTGTAGACCAGGCAGGACAAACTGTTGGTATTGCCACTATTTTAACGATGGTAAAAAAGAAGAACCAGGATTAATTATAAATGGCCTCATGAGAATTAAAAGCTATTTAGTTACAGCGTTTGTTTTTTTATTTACCTGCTGGTATGGACAGGATTATAAAAAATTAAATTTACTAAGGCAGGATATTTATAGTTCTCCAAAGGACACGCAGGTTGTTAAAGATCTCTTTAATTTTTTTACTGCTCCGGCAAATAATATTGCAAAAGATACTGTAATTGAATATTTGAAGTTTGCTTATTCGGTAAGTTCAAAAATTCCTTTTGATAAAATAACGGGTAATGTTTGTAGTACATTAGGCAATCATTATAATTCTTTAGGGGATTATAAAGAAGCTTTAAAATATTTATTTGAAGCCGAAAAAATATATATCAGGAATAAATCTTATCGAAGGTTATCAAGTACCTACAGTACCATTGGCAATACTTACCTGGGACTTAACAAATTACCCGAGCAAAAAATATATTATTCTAAATCTTACGAGATTGCTGTAGAACATCATTTATTACAAGAGCAACCTTTTGGCGCGGGTGGCCTTGCCAGTTACTACGGCGGAATTAAAGATTATGCTCAGGCTATTAAATGGAATGAAATATGCATTGATTTATTTAAGCAGCAAAAAAAATATATTGGCTATTGTATTTCTCTTAGTAATGGAGCCGGCTACTACATCAAAATGGATAACATGAAGAAAGCTGAAGAATATCTTGATCTTTCTGAAAAAAATTTATCATTAGCAAAATTAAATTACGCCTCATTTGTTTGTTATGAAGGTAAAGCCGAATTACTAACATTGCAAAAAAAATATTCCCAAGCTATTGAGTATTTAAAAAAAGCCCTTGCGCTAATGATAGAGGACAAGGCTATTCATAATATCTCAGAAACTTACAAACGCTTATCTCTAACTGCATATGATGCAAAAATGTATAAGGAATCAACAGATTATTTGATCTTACACATTCAGTATAAAGATTCGGTATTTAACGAAACAAATAGTAAGCAACTGTTAGACGTGCAGGAAAAATATGAATCAGAAAAAAAGAATGTACAGATACAATTATTAAATACCGAAAACGATTTTAATAAATCTGAACTAAATCGTAAGATGGTTCTTATTTATGCGGGTATTGCTGTTACTTGCCTGTTACTTTTGATCTTTGTTTTTGTGATAAAATCAAATGTGCAAAAAAATAAAACAAACCGTCTTCTCGAAAATCAAAAAGTTATTATTGAAGCAAAACAAAAAGAAATTTTAGATTCTATTTATTACGCACGCCGTATTCAAAAAACATTATTGCCAAGCGAGAAGTACATTGAAAAAAACATAAACAAGTTAAAAGAAAAATAAATTTTTGGTACATTATGAGTTATTTGAGCCCAAATTATTTAATAACTAAGTTAAAAGAGTACAAAATAGAAAATATACTTTTCTATTCACTGATTATTTATTCCGTAGCTTTAATTTGGAAGTATGATTTTTATTTAACTACTGATGGTCCTGCACACGTTTACAATTCAAAATTATTAAACCTATTAAACACCAGTGATTTTATAAATCAATATTTCGAAAAAAATTCTTTAGTATTACCAAATTACACAGATCATATTATATTACAATATCTTTTAAAATTTTTCAGCACACTTACAGCTCATAAAATTTTTCTAAGTATGCTGGTTATTTTTCTTCCTCTTACTTTTAGATATTCTATTAAGTGCATTTCGAATAAAGCGGGTAACTTTTCAATTATTATTTTTCCTCTATTGTTTAATTCATTACTTCACTTTGGATTTTATAATTTTAACCTGGCTTTTATCTTTCTTAACCTACAGGTAGCATTTACTGTTTTGATATTAAACAACGCCAAGCGGAATTATCTTTTTTTAGTATTGTTTGTAATTAATTCGGTTGTTTTGTTTTACACGCATGGTTTTGTTTTTTTGATCACTCTTGTTATAGTGTTTCTACTTGTATTAATTAAAGAACAGTTAAATTTTAAGGCACTGTTGGCAAAAGGGTTTCTTTTATTAGGTTTATTATTACCTTCTTTAATATTATTTTTTCTTTTTAATGGTCGTTTCAATGTACCGGATTATGATTATGATCTTTCAAATACCGAAAAATTTCAAAATATTGTATCCTTTTCTCCTGCGATTGTGTTTACGCCTATGGGCGAATCAATATATTCCTCTTTAATCGCTATAGCTTCTATTATTCTTATTACTTACATTCTTATTAAAAAGAGTGAAGCTTTTAAATTAGAACTATCAGATATATTCTTCCTGCTTTCATGTATTACTTTACCAATACTTGTTTATACAAAAAACGGTATGTTAAGTGGTATGCTTAGTATAAGACTTATTCATATTTTTTATTATTTTCTTTTTTTCTGGATAGCTTCAAAAGCCATACATAACAGTTTTATAAAGATAATTACCGTTTTTATGATCTTGTTCTCATTCATAAATCTTTCTGAAATAAGAAACGCCATGTTATCTATTTCAGCCAATGATGTAAATAGCGTTATAAAATCTGCCGATCATATAAAAGATAAATCTGTTGTTTACACAGTTAATCTGATAGAGTATCACGATACTTACTTGCATTTTTCAAATTGCCTGGCCTTTAATAAAGAGATAATTGTTAGCGAAAATTACGAGGCTGAGTTAGGTTGGTTTCCTGTTAAATGGAAAAAGAACATGAAACCTATTAGCTGCGAATTACACAATAAAGATATTCAGGTTCCTGATTATGTTTTTATTTGTGGTGAATACAGATTAATCAATAACGCAGCTCATTCTATCGTTAAAATGTTTATAGATTCAGCTTGCACAAATACTTATAATTCACCTAATGGCCTTATAAAAATATTTACAGTTAATAAAATAAAAGCCCAATAAAGAGTAATGCAACAGGCAGGAACAGATTTTAAATAACAGGTTTATTGAATGGAAAGGTAACCTGGAACAAATAGACGATGTTTGTGTGGTTGGTATAAAGATCTAAAAAAATGAAAAATAGCACTTATAAAATAATTATTACGTTTTTCATTATGATAACGGGCACATTTGCATTTGCGCAAAATACAAAGCTCGATTCTTTGCTCAATAGTTTAAAAAATAATAATAATGATGATTCATTAAAAGTAAACAGTTTTCACGATATAGGGACTATTTACTATGAGAACGCACGTTACGATTCTGCAATGATCTATTATGGTAAGTGTCTTTTATTAGGTCAAAAATTAAATTTAAAGCTTGACCAGGCAAATTCACTTGTAAATATTGGCCTTATTTATTTTAATCAAAGTAACTATCCAAAAGCGTTAGATTACTTCACCAGGTCGCAAAAAATATATGAAGAGTTACATGATAAGGCCGGAATATCCAGGTGCGTGAATAATATTGGGCTCATATATGATTCTCAGGGTAGTTATTCAACAGCATTGGAATATTATACAAGATCGCTAAAAATTGACGAAGAACTACAAGATAAAGATGGAATTTCAGGCGATCTTTTAAACATCGGTTCAATTTATGAAACGCAAAAAGATTATGTTAAAGCATTTGAATATTTTAATAGAGCTTTAAAGTTAAAAGAAGAGTTAAATGACAAGGAAGGTATCTCATCTTGTTTTACAAACATTGGCCTCATTTATGATGCTCAAAAAGATTATGAACGCGCATTACAATATTTGAACAGATCTTTAAAGCTGGATGAAGAATTAGGTAGTAAAGAAGGTATAATCCTTGACCTGGTAAATATAAGCGACATTAATTTCACTTTAAAAAACTATACACAGGCTAAAGAACTGGCTCAAAAAGTTATTATGTTATCCAAAGAGATCCATGCATTAAATAATGAACGTATGGGCTATGAGATCTTATCAAACGCAGAAGCCGCCTCAGGTAATTATAAAGAAGCATATGCAAGCCACGTAAAATTTAAACAGCTTACAGATAGTATATTTAATATCGAAAACAGTCACCAGTTAAGTGATACAAAAATTAATTTTGAAGTGGAGAAAAAAGAAACGGAATTAAAAATAAAATCAGAGGCACAGGTTGCAATTAGCTTAGAGGAGAAGAAACGCCACCAGCTTATTATTTATATAATTATTGGTATACTTTTAATAATAACTGTTTTTACTTTTGCCTTATTTAAAAAATTCAAACAAACCAACAAGCAAAAAGAAATAATTGAAATAAAAGAAAAGCAAACCCAACTTCAATATGTGATCATTGATGAACAAAAACGGCTTGTTGAAGCAAAGCACAAAGAAATAACAGATAGCATTCATTATGCAGAACGTATACAGCGTAGTTTTTTGGCAAGTGATAAATTATTAAAGAAAAATTTAAAAGATCTTTTTATTTTCTTTCAACCAAAAGATGTTGTAAGCGGTGATTTTTATTGGGCAACAGAGTTTAATGATAATTTTTACCTTGCAGTTTGCGATAGCACAGGTCACGGTGTTCCCGGAGCTTTTATGAGCTTGCTCAATATGTTCTTTTTAAGTGAAGCCATTAAAGAAAAAAATATTTTAGCTCCTAACGAAATTCTAAATCATGTAAGGAACAGGTTGATCGAGCATATTTCGCAGGATGGCGCACAGGATGGTATGGATTGTATCTTGATCTGTATTAACAAAACCGAAAGCAAAATCACCTACTCTGCTGCTAATAATGCCCCTATTTTAATTCGTGATAATAAAATGAGCGAATTACCAAAAGATAAAATGCCCGTGGGTAAAGGTGATAACATGGCTACTTTTACTTTATACGAGATCAAAGACCTTAAAAAAGAGGATACATTATATCTCTATACAGATGGCTACGCGGATCAGTTTGGCGGGCTCGAGGCTAAAAAATTTAAATCCCGGCAGTTAAATGAGTTTTTAATTTCTGTTGCTGAAAACCCGGTAAACACGCAACAACAAATTTTAAATAATAGGTTTATTGAATGGAAAGGTGAACTGGAACAAATAGATGATATTTGTATTGTAGGAATAAAAATTTAAGTCATGTAATGAAAAAGATATTACTAATATTTTTTATTTTTCTCAAGCTGACGGCTTTTGCTCAAGAATATAATGTTGATTCTTTATACACTTCTTTTAAAATTGCGAAAACTGATACTCAAAAGCTTTATATATTAAATACAATTATTGATGCTATTGTTGACGATGAAGCCTGGATACCTTATAACAGGCAAATGTATGACCTCGCTACAAAAGCTCTTCTAAAAAACAACAATGATGAAAGGTCTAAATATATTCTTCTTCGTGCAAAATCTGATGCAATAAGCAATTTTGGATCTTACTTTGATAATAAAGGCGAAACAGATAGTGCAATTTATTATTATTTAGCTGCAATTGAGATAGACAGAAAAACAGACCATAAAATAAGCCTCTCACAATCTTTAGAAGGTGCAGGTAAAAATTTTATAGAGCTTGGGGACTATAACAAAGCATTAGGATATTATAATGAAGCATTAACAATCGTTCAAAAAGAAAATGATCTTCATGCTTTAGGCAGAGTTTACAATTCTTTAGGTTTATTTTACAGAGTTCAAGGTGACAAGGAAACTGCTCTTTCTTATTATAATAAAACTTACTCTATCCGTACAAAACTAAGAGATAAATTTGGCATTGGCGAAGTACTTGTAAATATTGCAGGTGTAGAACCTGATCTACGAAAAAAACTTGGATCTTATCGTAAATCTCTGGCGATCATGAAGACTGCTGGGCATAAAGTAGCTGTAGCATCAATATTAAATAACATGGGAGGTACGTATTTAGAGTTAAATAAAACAGACTCCGCTTTAATGTATTTTAACATGGCTTTAAACATAAGGAGGGCCATTTCTGATAAGGCTGGTATGTCAAAGTCACTTTATTATATCGCCAAAATAATGGCCCAGCAAAAAAAGTATGATACGGCATTAGAATATGCAATAGAGTCTTATGATCTTTCTTTGGTTACAAAAAATCCGGGCGAGATAATAATAACAACTTCATTAATAAAGGATCTATATCTTACAAAAAAAGATTACGTTAATGCCTTTAAATTTCTTTCGGTGTATACTTTAGTAAAAGACTCGGCTACCAATATTAATAAGGGAAAAGAGTTTTACCGACAAAAAGTAAAATTTGAATACGAACAAAAAGACTTTTTAAGAAAAGAAGAAGAAGTAAGAAAAGATGCTGAATTTAAAGCGAAGAGCCGTCAGCAAAAGATCATCATTTTTTCTTTTCTGGTAATTGTAATAATTATATCCGTATTCTCTTACTTTTTATTTGCAAGATACAGATTAACACGTCAACAAAAAACAATTATCGAAACCCAGAAAAATGAAGTAGATATTAAACAAAAAGAAATTCTTGATTCTATTCATTATGCCAAGCGTATCCAAACTACTTTATTGGCCCACAAAGATTTTATAGATGCTAACGTTCCGGATAATTTTGTTTTCTTTCAACCAAAGGATATTGTAAGTGGTGATTTTTATTGGGCTACAAAAAAAGATAATAGTTTTTATCTTGCTGTTTGTGATAGTACAGGCCACGGCGTACCGGGAGCTTTTATGAGCTTATTAAATATTAGTTTTTTAAACGAGGCTATTAACGAAAAAAATATTTTACAACCTAACGATGTGCTTAACCAGGTGAGGAGCCAGTTAAATAAGAACATGGAAGGTAGCCAGGATGGTATGGATGCAATATTGGTAAAATTCCAGATTAAAAATTCGGAATTGGAGATTGCTTATTCTGCGGCGAATAATGAACCCGTTTTAATAAGTGAAAACAAATTGATGATCTTACCAAAAGATAAAATGCCTGTTGGTAAAGGAGAAAGAACAGATAGTTTTAGCCTTCATTTACCCGAAGTAAAGAAAGGAGATACTTTATATTTTTATACAGATGGCTTTATTGATCAGTTTGGTGGGCCAAGAGGAAAAAAATTTAAAAGCAGGCAGTTAAACGATTTTTTACTTTCCATTTCAGAACAGTCAATGACGACTCAACACGAAATGTTACAGAATAAGTTTGCTCAATGGAAAGGCGATCTTGAGCAGGTAGATGATATTTGTATTATTGGAATTAGAATTTAAAAACAATGCGTTATAAATTTTTTTTTGTTTTATTTATTGTAAATATATGTTCTGTTTTATCCCGGGATAAAATAAGAGATCATTATTTAATAAATAGTGATGAAGCAAAAATTAGAAGAGATCCTTTAACTTTCTACATTATCTTTAAAAGAGCGATCTAAAATATTGGATCGGGAAAGGAATGGAAGTGTAGAACAAGTAGATGATGTTTTAATTATTGGGTGCGATTATAAAAATAAAGAAGTGGAAAACAGGGAAGAACAAATAAAATTTATCGATGAGGCCAATTTTAAGATCTGGCAATTAAGAGGTGCACCACAAAGTGAGTTTGATGCTATAATCATTGGTATTGATGCGCTTGAAAAATCAAAAGCATTGAATTATACATTTGGCATTGCCCAGGGAACACTAAACCTGGGGATGGGTACTTTTATATTAAATAACGATTTCGCACTGGCTGTTCAGCAAATGAATGAAGCACTAAATCTTTTTAAAAGTCTTGATGATAAAAAATGGACCTCAAATACCTTATTAACACTTGCGCTTATTTATAACACAAGTGGCAAGACCGATGACGCTTTGTATTATGCGTTAAGAGGTATTAGTTATTTTGAAAATAACGATGAAGAGGTATATGATAAAATAATGGCTTATTATATTGTAGGTACCATTTATAGTGATCTCAAAAAATATGATGAAGCTGAAAAGAATTATAAGTTAGGAATAGCAGATCCAGCAAAATCAGTTAAAACATGGAGCGGGCGTATTTATATTGGGCTTGCATCTGTATATTCAGTTCAGGAAAAGTACGATGAGGCAATAAGCATGAATTTAAAAGGCCTCGAGATCCTTAAAAAAGAAATGAACTTAATAGGTGAAAGCAGGGCATTGAACGATCTGGGTATCATATACAAAAAACAAAAAAAATATGACAAAGCCCTTACTTTTTTGTTAGAAGCTTTAGAGATAAGAGAAAATCACCGTATAATACGTTTTGCAGTGTCCAGCTTTATAGATCTGGCAGCATTGCATACTGAAATGTTGGAATATGATAAAGCACTTGATTATCTCGTTAAAGCAGAAAAAACAGCAATTGAAATTAATTTAAGGGTAAAGCTTGCCCACGTATATCAGGATGCAGGAGATATTTATAAGTTGAAGAATGATTTTAAACAAGCTCTTTTTTATTACGAAAAATTATTAAAGCTGAATGAAGAGCTTTATAAAAAAGATACCGAAACAAAGATCAAAAATTTAACAGACGAATTACTGAGAGAAAAAGAGGTAGAAATAGAGCGTATAAAAAATGTAGAGCTAAAATCTGCATATGATATAATTGAGTTAAAGAATAAAGAGATATTAGATTCCATCAATTATGCGAAGCGAATTCAATATGTTCTGTTAGCAAATAACGAACTATTAAATGCTAATTTGCCTGAACATTTTGTTTTATTTAAACCAAAAGATATTGTTAGTGGCGATTTTTATTGGGCTACTAAAAAAGATAATAATTTTTACCTGGCAGTGTGCGATAGTACTGGTCATGGTGTTCCAGGGGCCTTTATGAGTTTGTTAAATATGAGTTTTTTGAATGAAGCTATCAATGAAAAAAATATTTTACAACCTAATAAAATATTAGACCATGTACGTACCAAGCTTATTTCACATATGGATGGTGGCCGTGATGGAATGGATGCCATATTGGTTTGTTTTAATGAAGAATCGAATGTACTCACCTACTCTGCCGCTAATAATATGCCTTTGGTAATAAGGGATAATAAAATAATCGAATTGCCTTTTGATAAAATGCCGGTGGGTAAAGGTGAAAAAGAAGATAATTTCAATTACCATACTTTCGATCTGAAAAAAGGCGATACTTTATATTTATATACTGATGGCTATGCTGATCAATTTGGTGGACCAAACGGTAAAAAGTTTAAATACAAATCGTTGAATGAAATGCTTCTTGCAAATTCAAATGAAATTGCAAATAAACAATCTCAACTACTTGACGAAAAATTTTTTGAATGGAAAGGTACGCTTGAACAGGTGGACGATGTTTGCGTAATTGGAATTAAAATATAATAACGCAAACGAGTCAGTTTATCCTGAGCGGAGTCGAAGGGATGTTTGCGTAATTGGAATTAAATTCTAATAAATAGGCGTATTTAGTCTCCAATATAGGTATTGGGCCTATTTGTAGACGAAAATTCTAAAAGCGCGCCCTAAACGCTTTTTTAGGTGCATATTTTCTATTATCTTGTATAGAGTGTTTCAAATTAATAAACTTTACAAAATAATTACCTTATCAATTGTAATGCAATTGATCTTAACGCCATTGTATTCCCAAAAGGTAATAGATAGCTTAGTAACCATTACTAAAAGCAACACACACGATACGGTTAAGTTTGGCGCCTATAATTCGGGTCAGCCGTAAAAGTTGGGGAGCAGGGTAAAAATAGTTAGCTTTCGGTTCACTAATCCTTAAAGATATCACACACGATTTTATAGAAAACGTATTTCCTTCGGAGCTGATGGAATACTTTG
>JACDED010000201.1 GCA_013816615.1 Bacteroidota bacterium | reverse complement strand
CCGTACTACTATTCAAAGCAGTGGTCATACGAACTGCTTGCCCATTTGTAAACATTCTTGAGCAATATGAATAATCCATATAATTTTGAACATTTTCTGTAATGCCAGCATTGCAAATAATAGCGTTTCCTAAAGCACAGCTTGTAAAACCTTTTGTAACCGGTGTATCGCTAACACCATCATTTCCGCAGGCAACGCCCGGTTGATTGGTACCTCCCCAAACGTGCGGTAAATTTAACCAGTGGCCAACCTCATGTGTTAAAGCTCTTGATGTTCCAACATTACCACTACCAATACTTCCAACATAACTACTTAAAATAACAATGGCATCAACCGCAGCAGGCACGCCCGATCCGGGTAAATAGGTGTAACCCGCAGCACCACTTGCAATTGTTTTTACAACATAAATATTAAGGTATTTGGCGCGTGGCCATGAATAGATGTAATCGCCAAAGCCCGATGTCCAGGCAGTTTTAGCGTCCCAATGCCTGATAATACCATTAGTACAATTACCGGTAGGATCGATGGTTGCCAATTCAAATTGAATTTTTGAATTTCCGATAGAGTTTGTAAACTGTGGTACTACAAGAGATGTATCTGCATTTTGTTTGTTATAATCGCGCGATAAAATTTTAATGGCATCAATAACCTGTGCATCGGTAATGTTTTCTGAACCACCCTGGTGCAAAATATGAAACACAACCGGTATAGTATAAATTGATGCAGCTACCGCAGATGTTTTTTGCAAGAGATCGGTTTGTTTATAACCCGTTTTGTACTGTTCTTTATCAAGATCGCTTGCTTCCTGCTGTAATTTATCATATTTGATCTTTAATTCGGGATGCTGCGCAAACCACTCATTTTGGGCTTCTGTTGAACCACAAAGATGTGATTGGCTAAAAAAATTTGCAGCAAAAAGTATTGCAGCCCAGAGAAATAATATACGCATGATTAAGGTTGTTTTATGTTTGAATGAAGATAGCGAAAAAAAAAGATAGTACAATTATTCAACTTCCAGCTGCAATTCGCAGGTAAGTTCGCTTGTGCTTTTTTTATCCCATACTCTTGATTTCCAGTTATATTTATCGCCTTTTTCAGAGCCTGTTAAAGGTGCGGTAAAATCAATAGTAAGGGCTTCTCCAGCCAGTTTAACGTCAACACCTGTAGAATCGTATGCGGAAAAAAGATCAGCAATATCTAACACTATTTTGCCTTTAGAATCCGTTACCACGATAGATGCTCCCGGATAGGCCATTCCTTCAATAGTTTTAAAACCGCTTATTCCCGTAAATACAAGCGATATTTTTTCGCCTGGTTTAATTTTAACATCTGTGGTTTTTTTATTGCCTTTTGCAAGGAAAGAATTTGCAACACTAAAGCCATTGTACTTTATACTTAAACCCGTAAGCAGATCTGTTTTTACACCAACAGAACATGAAATTGTCAGTAATAACGCAATGATCATAAGGCCTAATATGTTTTTATTTCTGCTCATCTTTTTTGGTTTTTTTGTTTATATAAATCAAATTTAATATAAATGTAATGCAAATAACAATTTTTATTATTTATGGCAATTATAGGGTAAAATATTTTTGCCATTCCCGCCAATCCGTTATATTTGTATATTAAGGTATTATAATGGGAAAAGAAGATAGCGCCGTAAAAGCAGGCAATTTAAGTTTTGAAGATTTCAAGAAAATTGTTCTTGATGATTTTAAATTGGTTAACGAAAGCAGGCAGGCAAGTTTATTAGGAAGAAAAGAAGTTCTTACGGGAAAAGCAAAATTCGGGATCTTTGGTGATGGTAAAGAAGTTGCTCAAATTGCCATGAGTAAAGTATTTAAAAATGGCGATTTTAGAAGTGGTTATTACCGCGATCAAACGTTTATGCTAAGTATTAATGCAATTACATTGCAACAATGGTTTGCAGGTTTATACGGACATACAGATATTACATTAGAGCCAATGAGCGGTGGTCGCCAGATGGGTGGCCATTATGCAACACACAGCTTAAACGAAGATGGTTCGTTCAAAGCATTGGTAGATCAAAAAAATTCAAGCAGCGATATCTCTCCTACAGCTGCCCAAATGCCACGTTTATTGGGTTTAGCGTATGCATCACATTTTTATAAAATAAATAAAGACCTTCATAACGCGCCATTCAATACTTACAGCAATAAGGGTAACGAAGTTGCTTTTGGTACAATTGGCGATGCTTCTACAAGCGAAGGATTATTTTGGGAAACTATTAACGCTGCAGGTGTATTACAGGTGCCAATGCTAATGAGCGTTTGGGACGATGGGCATGGAATTTCAGTTCCAAAAAAATACCAAACTACAAAAGAAAGTATCAGCGAAGTATTAAAAGGATTTCAGCGTGATGCTAATGGAAAAGGTTACGAGATCTTTAAAACAAAAGGTTGGGATTACGCACATTTATGCGAGACCTACGAAAAAGCTATAAAAGTTTGTCGTGAAGAACATGTGCCTGTTTTAGTACACGTTGAAGAAGTAACTCAGCCACAAGGTCACAGCACCAGCGGATCGCACGAGCGATACAAAAGTAAAGAACGTTTACAATGGGAGTTGGATTTTGATTGTGTAAAACAAATGCGTGAGTGGATCATCAATAACGCATTGGCAAATGATGAAGAATTAAATAAGATTGAAGAAGATGCAAAAGAAGCTGTTAAGAATGCAAAAACAGCAGCGTGGACTGATTATTTAACACCAATTAAGAACGAAGTTGATGAAGTAAGTGCCTTGTTAGAAGAAATAGGTGGTGATGAAATTCTTGTTATTAAAAAAGAATTAAAATCTGTTAAAGAACCTATCAGAAGAGAAGTTCATATGGCGGTGAAAAATGTATTACGCTTAACAAAAAATAATTCTTCTTCTGCAAGAGAAAATTTAATTAAGTGGTTAGAGAATTCTAAAGAAATAAATAACGATCGTTTTAGTTCACATTTATATTCTCAGTCACCAAAAAAAGTTGGTAATATTTCTGCAAAAGCAGTTGAATACACTGATGATAAACAAATGGATGGCCGCGAGATCTTACGTGATAATTTTGATGCTATCTTATCAAAATATCCGGAAGTAATGATCTTTGGTGAAGACTCCGGAAAAATAGGAGGCGTTAACCAGGGCCTGGAAGGCTTACAATTAAAATATGGTGAGCACCGTGTGTTTGATACAGGTATTCGCGAAGCTACAATTATGGGTCAGGCTATAGGCCTTGCCATGAGAGGCTTGCGTCCGATCGCTGAAATTCAATATTTAGATTATTTATTATATGCTTTGCAGTTAATGAGTGATGATCTTGCCACTGTGCAATGGCGTACTAAAGGCAAACAAAAAGCACCGGTAATTATTCGCACACGTGGCCATAGGTTAGAAGGTGTTTGGCATAGCGGTTCACCAATGGGAATGATCGTTCACGCCTGTCGTGGAATAAATATTTGTGTGCCGCGTAACATGACCATTGCTTCGAGTTTTTATAATACATTGTTAGAGTCTGATGAACCTGCTTTGGTTATTGAACCATTAAATGCATATCGTTTAAAAGAAAAACAACCTGCAAATTTTGGTGCCTATAAAACCGCTTTAGGAATTCCTGAGGTTTTAAATACAGGATCTGATATTACTTTGGTTTCTTATGGCAGTAGCATTCGTGTTGCGCAAGATGCTATAAAAAATTTAGAGAAACATGGTATCTCTGTTGAGTTAATCGATCTTCAAACATTAATCCCTTTCGATATTCACCATTCAATTGTTGAATCTGTTAAAAAAACAAATCGTTTATTAGTATTGGATGAAGATGTATCGGGTGGAGCAAGCTCTTATATTTTACAAAAAATTGTGGAAGAGCAGGGAGCTTATAAATTTCTCGATTCTGCACCTTTAACACTGGCTTCTAAAGACCATAGACCAGCGTATGGTAGTGATGGTGATTACTTTAGCAAACCAAACTCAGACGATGTTTTTGATTCTATTTATAATTTAATGTCGGAAGTTAATCCAAACCAATTTCCAAAAATTTATTAAAAAAATGTAATTTTATCATCTCGGCACGAAAATAGGAGAGAAGGGTAATAAAATATAAAATATGAAAAAATATATACAAGCACTTTTATTTTGTTCTTTAATGGTATTTGCATCTGATTGCTTTTCTCAAACAACAACAGCAACTGCAGAAGATGTACCCAAAAAGAAAAATGAAACAAAGATCACCGAAGTTATTACTACTGATTCTTTATCAGCCAGCGAATTATTACAACGTGCCGTAAATTGGGTTAAAAAAGAAAGCACTATATACGGTAAAAGCAGTGGTGTAACTACAGGTTCAAAAGCAGAATGCACAGCTATATTTCCTGTTAAACCAAAAGAATTAAATCCTGAAGTGGATTATACAGGAAAGATAAGCATGCATATTGCTATTGAGTGTAAGGATAACAGGTTTAAATACACGATCTCGCAAATTAAACACATTAGCACAAGCGGTAAAACATCAGCTGGTAGCATTGATAATAAAGTGCCTGATTGCGGTAGCATGATTATGGGCGATCTTGTATGGAAAAAATTAAAAGGCGAAGCTTTGAGAGGCGCAGGCAAAGTAGTAGAAGATCTTAAAGAAGGCATGAAAAAAGATTCTAAAGACGTTGAAAAAGAAGAGTGGTAATTTTTGATTGGATTATTATATTTTTAAAAATAAAAAAGGGAAGTTAGAGCTTCCTTTTTGCGTTTAAGGATTTTTAGTTTATGGTACAAATAAAATGCCTTCCCAATGTTCGCTTGAATAACTGAAATTAAAATACGGAATGTTGCGCCAGGGGTGCGCAGGGTTTAGCTCGGGCGATGTTTGTCGCCCAGCCGTAGCGTTAGCGAAGCCCGAAGCAGCCCGACCGGGCGCCAAAGAATAAACTTAAAATACATTCGATTGAGACAGGCAGTATGTATGTGAAAAGGGAAAGAAACAAAGCAGTATGCAAATTTAACCCAACGCAATATTTAAATAAATGAGGGAATTTTTGTTCAAGCAAAAAAGTGAGATGATACTAATTAGTGTTCTAAATTATACAATAAGTGATTGCGATTAGTTAATGATGTTAAATATGCTTTATTTTTATTTAAACGTTTAATTCCTATAACTGCGCTATCCATTGC
>JACDED010000097.1 GCA_013816615.1 Bacteroidota bacterium | reverse complement strand
AAAGCAAAGAGAACGGGGCACTATTTCTAACGCACGGTATATCTATGATTACCCAGGGATGGAACTTGTCACCCGTTCTCTTCACTATCCTATTATAAATTTAATGAATACAAACATACGAGGGATAGAACGGAAAGCCCGCAATGTAGCGGAGCGGAATGAGGACTTGCAGTGAAAGCCCGGGCCGGAGGCAACGCCCAAATAAAAAGAAAATCAGTATATATAATATTTTTTCGGTTCTAAATCAGGCTCTCAACCGGTGTACACACACCACTTTCGCAGATGTAACATTTTAAACGGTCTTTAAAAATATATGGCTTGTAAATAGATTTATTTAAAAGCATGCGCAAACATTCCTGCACACCCTCAATAATACTTGGGTGCGGATGCATCATATCTGCCAGCTCACGGATGCCCTGGTTGGTATGTATTAAATAGGCAACTGCCTGTATGGCGCTACTGGCGTGCTCGCCAACCACACGCATGCCTAAAATACGCATGCCATTATCGTTGGTTACAATTATTTTAAAGAAACCTTTTGTTTTACGCATGGCAATGGCGCGGGCGTTAGTTGTATAATCCAGCTTTACTACTTTATGCGCTAAACCTTTTGCTACACACTCCTGTTCGTTCATACCCACAGCCGCAACTTCAGGATTTAAGAACATAATAGAACTAATATTTTTATAGGTTAAAGGTTTTACTGTTGGGCCAAACATGCGTACAACAGCATGTCGCGCTTCGCGCTCGCCAACACTTACTAAAGCCATTTCGGTAGTAACATCACCGGCCACATAAATGTTGCTGATGTTTGTTTGTGTATCATCATCCCAAACACAACCGCGCTCGTTTAATTTTACGCCGGCATTTTCGAATCCAAGATTTTCAACATTCGGAATTCTTCCAATAGAGATCAATGCTTTTTCTACTGTATGAATTTCAGTTTTTCCGCCATAATATTCCAACTCATATTCAACCATACCATTCTTAACTTCCATTCTTTTTAAAGAAGCACCCTGGTGGACCAATGCATTATTGGATTCTAAATTATGTTTAATAACATCTGCAATATCTTCATCTTCAAAAGGTAAAATGCGTGCGGCCTTATCAATTAAAGTTACGCGCGTTTTTCCAAAGGCAGAAAAAATTGTTGCAAACTCGCAGCCAATAACACCCGCACCCAACACCACCATGCTTTTTGGAAACGATCTAAAATTCTTAATACCATCGCTGGTAACAATTATATTTTCATCAACTGTAATGTTAGCGGGTATGCGCGGCCTGCTACCGGTTGCTAATAAAATATTATCTCCTGTTACATGTTTAATTGTTCCGTCATCTTTTGTAATGCGAACAGTATTTTTATTTTCTAAAAAGGCAACACCTTTTTCATAATAAAAAATATGCCGACCCATTTTTTCGAGAAGCTTTAAATGCACCATCATTTGCGTTTTACGCTCGAAAACAGCTTCATCAACAATTTTAGAAATAGAATCAAAGTTGGCTTCATAATCAGGAACCATTTCCCTGATGGATACTGTTTTTAAAGCCTGCTCCCATAGAGTTTTAGAAGTTAACACGCCATCATATAAACCGGCACCACCAACGCGCTTTTTTTCTATCAATAAAACTTTTTTGCCAAAATCAATAGCACGCATAGCGCCCGCATAACCACTGGGGCCGCCTCCAATAACGATCAGATCGTAATGATCTGTTAAGCCGTAATCTGTCATAAATTAAAAGTTGAAGATACGGTTTTTGGAACATTTATATTGCAAAATCTAATACCTGTATATGCAAAGGATCATAAATCATGTTCTTTTTAAAAGCAATTATTTATTCATGCTATTTTTTGCTTATTATTGATTATCAGTGTATTATATTATTTTTATAATTTTTTATTTCCGACAAAATGCCTATTTTTGCAGCCCTATAAATTATAGAATTATGAATGAGAATGTAATGTATTTAGTGCCTCTGTTAGGCGTTGTTGGTTTAATAGTAATGGCAATTAAGTCGGCCTGGGTATCCAAACAGGATGCGGGCGACAAAAATATGCAGGAATTGGCCGGTTATATAGCCGATGGTGCAATGGCATTTTTAAAAGCAGAATGGAAAGTACTAAGCATATTTGTTGTGTTTGCTGCTGCATTATTAGCGTATTCAGGTACAATTCACGAAGTGCATGGCAAAGAAATTCATTCTAGCTGGGTTATTTCTATTGCATTTATAATAGGCGCTGTATTTTCTGCAACTGCAGGATATATTGGTATGAGAGTAGCTACTAAAGCTAACGTACGTACTACACAAGCGGCCCGTACAAGTTTAAAGCAAGCGTTAAAAGTTTCTTTTACAGGTGGTACTGTAATGGGCCTTGGTGTTGCCGGCCTAGCGGTTTTAGGATTAGGCGGTTTGTTTATAGTTTTCCTTAAAATCTTTAATGTAATTGGTGAAAACGGTGTTAATGCTATTCACATGAAAACTGCTATTGAGGTTTTAACTGGTTTCTCTTTAGGAGCTGAATCTATTGCTTTATTTGCGCGTGTTGGTGGTGGTATTTATACAAAAGCTGCTGACGTTGGCGCTGACTTAGTTGGTAAAGTTGAAGCTGGTATTCCTGAAGATGATGTTCGTAATCCTGCTACTATTGCCGATAACGTAGGTGATAACGTAGGTGACGTTGCCGGAATGGGTGCCGATCTTTTCGGTTCTTATGTAGCAACTATTCTTGCTACAATGGTGTTAGGTCAGGAAATTACAGTTACAGATAAATTTGGTGGAATGTCTCCGATCTTATTACCAATGGTAATTTGCGGTTTAGGTATTTTATTTTCTATTGTTGGAACCTGGTTTGTTACAATTAAAGACGAAAAATCTAACGTACAAAATGCGTTGAACATGGGTAATTGGTCTTCAATGATCTTAACTGTTATAGCTTCTTATTTTGTTGTAAACTGGATGTTACCTGATACTTTAAGTTTACGTGGCTACGAATTCTCTAAATTAAATGTGTTTTTAGCAATTGTTGTTGGTACTGTTGTTGGTGCTATCATGAGTATCGTTACTGAATATTACACAGCAATGGGTAAAAAGCCGGTTCTTTCTATTATTCAACAATCTTCTACAGGTCACGCTACTAACATTATTGGTGGTTTATCAGTTGGTATGAAATCTACTGTTATTCCTATTTTAACTTTAGCTGCCGGTATTATGGCTTCATATTATTTTGCAGGTTTATATGGTGTAGCTATTGCTGCTGCAGGTATGATGGCAACAACAGCTATGCAATTAGCAATTGATGCTTTTGGACCAATTGCTGATAACGCTGGTGGTATTGCAGAGATGAGCCAATTACCTCCTGAAGTGCGTGAACGTACAGATAATTTAGATGCAGTTGGTAACACAACGGCAGCAACAGGTAAAGGTTTTGCTATTGCCTCTGCAGCTTTAACATCGTTAGCTTTATTTGCAGCATTCGTAGGTATTGCAGGTATTTCTGCAATTGATATTTACAAAGCGCCTGTATTAGCAGGTTTATTTGTAGGTGGTATGATCCCTTTTATTTTCTCAGCATTATGTATCCAGGCAGTTGGTAAGGCTGCTATGGATATGGTACAAGAGGTTCGTCGCCAGTTCCGCGAGATTCCCGGTATTATGGAATACAAAGCAAAGCCTGAATACGAAAAATGTGTTGCTATTTCTACAAAAGCATCTATTCGTGAAATGATGATGCCGGGTGCAATTGCTTTAATTACTCCGGTTTTAGTTGGATTCGTATTTGGACCAGAAGTATTAGGTGGTTTATTGGCAGGGGTAACGGTTAGCGGCGTGTTAATGGGTATCTTTCAATCTAACGCCGGTGGTGCTTGGGATAATGCTAAAAAATCATTTGAGAAAGGTGTTTTAATTAACGGTGAGATGTTCTACAAAAAATCTGAACCACACAAAGCATCAGTAACAGGTGATACAGTTGGTGATCCGTTTAAAGATACATCAGGTCCATCAATGAACATCTTAATTAAATTAATGAGTATCGTTTCATTGGTTATTGCTCCATACATTGCAGTTGTTGGTACATCCGGACATGAAGGAAATGTTATTAAAGAGCAATACAAATTAAATATCAACGGTGTTGAAATGAGCTTTACTTCAAAAGCACAATTAGACAGTGCTTTAGCTGCTAACGTAAAAGACGTTGCCGAGTTAAAAGGGAATTATGCAGTTGATGGTGCGCACAGCTCGGTTGTGTTTAGCGTTAAACACATTATTACAAGTACTCGTGGCTCAATTAATATTGATAGTGGTTATGTAAATTTAGAAAATGCTAACGGACCGAAAATTTTTGTGCAGTTAGATATGACAAGTTTAAATACACAAAATTCAATGCGTGACTCACACTTAAAAGATAAGCCGGAGTTTTTTGATGTGGCTAAATTTAAAAAAGCAAGCTTCGAAGCTACAAGTATTGAAAAAAATACTGCCGAGCCTGGTAAATATGCTTACACTGCAAAAGGTAAATTAACAATGAAAGGTGTTACTAAAGATGTTGAATTACGTTTTAACTATATCGGAATTTCTGCGCAAGAGTGGGAAGGTAAAAAAGTTGATGTAGCAGGATTTGAAGGAGAAACTACTATTAACCAAAAGGATTTTGGTATGGATGGTGAAGAAGTTAGAATTGAATTTACTTTAGAAGCCGGACAAAATAAATAATTTTATAAGGTCAAATTTTAAGATCCCCGATCAGCAATGGTTGGGGATTTTTTGTTTTAAGCACTCAAAGAACGCTAGCACTTATACAAATATTGGTACAATGTGCTGTAGATTAATTTTTTAAACACTTATATTGTTTTATCTTTACAATGGTTTGATACAAAAAATAGTCATATGTTTTTCATTGATTTTTTTAAGTGGCACTAACATTATCGCTCAAAAAAATGTTGCAAACGATTCTTTAAAAGGGTTTGATAGCATTGACGTAAAACAATTTGTTGTACAAAATAATTTAAACTCTTCAGAACAATCTATTTATATTTCAAAAAAGAAAACAGAATACAAGAATTTAAAATATAATATTCTACCACAAGTTTCGCAAAACAACAAGTTCACCAGCTCAAGTAATGCTATCATGGCAGGCAACCTTGATTTTGAAGCCGGTAATTTAAGTGGATGGGCCACATCAACAAGTACTAATCAACTTAGCATTCCATTACAAACATGTTGTATATCTCCAACTGTAAATGCTATAGCGCTTAATGGAGGTTTTGATCCAAACTTTGGTTTTAGTCTTAATTCTCCATTGGGCGGCAATTGGGTGGCGCGATTAAATCCTACCAGCTTAATTGGACAAAGATACACTTCTATTACCAATACGCTTAATGTAACAGCTTCAAATAACTATATAAAAATTGCTGCCAAATATGTTTTAGAAGTTGCAACGCACAGTTGTGATGCGCAGCCGTTTATTAATCTCAAAGTAACTGATCTAAGTGGAAATGTTGTGATCTTTAATAAGTTTATTCAGGCAAATGAGTCAAGTTTTGGCAGTTGCAATGGAAGTAATTTTCTCTCACAAACTCCTGGTGCAGCTAATAATGTAAGTTATAACTATAATAATAACTGGGATGTTTATTGTATAGATCTTTCTGCTTCTATTGGTAACTCTGTAAAAATTGAGCTAGCGGCGTCTGAATGTTCTTATGCAGGACACGGTGGTTACGGATATTTTGATGTTATAAACACGGCTTTTTCACCAACAACCAATACTGTTACGATTAATAACAATTCTTATTCAGTAACATCGCAGCCATTTAATATTGGAGTTTGTAATTCTAATACCGCTATAGCAATTGCGCCATCGGCTGCTGCAAGTTATACATGGTTTGGCACGGGCATAAATGGATTGAACACGCAGAGTGTACAAATAAACCAACCTGGATCTTATTCTGTAGTTTCTACAATGACAAATAATAATGGCTGTAGTAATCTAAACAATAATACATCTGTAAATTTTACAGTTGGCACTATTTCACCAATAAATGTTACTTCAAGTTCAACGGTCTCTTGTGGTTATACCCCGGTAAGCTTTTCATTAAGTGGCGCAAGTAATTATTCTATAACCTCTACTTCAGGATATAACAATTATACATCTTTTTCAAATATTATTGTTACACCAACCATAACAAGTTCGTTTTATATAAATGGTTTTACAAGTCTTGGTTGTTCTGCTACACAAACAATTAATGTGGCGGTTGCTCCCATACCAACAATAACTATTTTGGGAAATAATTTTTGCGCAGGTAATACCGGAACGATGACTGCAACCGGAGCAGATACTTATGTATGGATAGATGCAGCAATGACAACAACTGTATCAACTACAAATCAATTAATTATTACACCCACAGCTTCAACAGCCTATTATGTAATCGGCACCAATACACTAACTGGTTGTGTCAAGACCAATGTAGTTTATACACAGGTTGCAAATACAACATTATCTGTTAGTTCTTCACCTTTTATTTGCCAGGGAGCAACTATTACATTATATGCAAGTGGTGGCATCAGCAATACATATACGTGGAGCACCGGAAGTACTGCTAACGGAATTACATTAAGCCCTACCGTAACAACTACATATACATTATCAAGTAATAATGCATGTGGAAATATTTCAACCCCATTTACATTAACAGTTCAATCCTTACCAAGTCTATCAATTACAGGGCCTACTTCTATATGTCCCAATCAAACATATACATGGGTTGCAAATGGCGCATATACTTATGTTTTTACCGGGTTAGCTTTTGCTACAGGGCCTACATTTATTGCAACTGTTAATTCGAACTCTACTCCATATATAAATCTTGTTGGAACGGATATTTATAATTGTCAATCTACTACTACTTTAAATCTTACAATATTATCATCGCCTACTTTCTCAGTTAATAATCCATTATCAATATGCTTGGGAAATACTGTAACATTAAATGCTTCAGGCGCAAGTACCTATACCTGGAACACAGGTGCAAATGCAAATAGCATTAGTATTTCACCTACTGTAAATACCTGTTATTCATTTACTGCAACAGGTGCAAATGGTTGCATTGCTTCCTGGAACAATTGTGTGCAGGTTAATAACACAACCCCAACAATTGTTCCTATACAAAGTAGTTATACAGCTTGTGCGGGTGGTGCAATTTATTTTTCACAAAACGCCTGCTGCGGAAATTCGTTTTTTGTCAACAACCAATACTTTTCAAATTATCCGTTTTTTTATCCTCCGGCAAGTGGGCTGTATACTTTGTCGGTTAGCAATGGATGTGGTTCTGATCAGGCAACGTTTAGTGTAACTGTTTTTCCGGTGCCAACAGCATCTGTTTCAGGGATAGATTCTGCCTGTTATTTAAGCCAGGTTACACTCACATTAAGCGGCGGCACTACCTATAATTGTTATAATCCTTCTGTAGGATCTTTTACAACAGCCGGACCGTTATCAACTTTTACATTAGCGAATTCCGGATATATATCTGTTCAGGCAGTTAGTGCCAATGGATGCGCAGGCCAATATTTTAATAAATATGTTAAAGCGATCATGCCAGTTTTTCCATATATTACACCCACCAGTGCAACAGTTTGTGCAGGCTCTTCAATTGTGCTCACGGCTACTGCAAGCGCACCTTCATTTACATGGAGTAATAATTTTATTGGTAATTCTGTAACGTTAACACCCACAACAAATACATCAATAACAGTATCGTGTACAGGAACTAATGGATGTTTAGGAACTACGTATAAAAATATTTTTGTAATTGCAATTCCAACTATTAATGCCATTAGCAGCCCAACTGCCATTTGCATTGGCGCTGCAACTACCCTCAGTGTTTCAGGCGCAAATTCCTATACATGGAGCAATAATTTTATTGGCAATGCGCAAACCGTTACGCCAACCGTTACCGGCTCTTATTCAGTTACCGGAACCGCAACCAACAACCCTTGTCCTGCAACTACTACTGTTAATGTAATTGTTAACCAGCTTCCGCTTGTTGGTTTTAACCAGCCCCAATATTCGCTTTGTTCAACACAAAACGCTGTTATTACTGTTACCGGTGCAGCATCGTATAATATTGGCCCTGGCCCGGTTTATACTTTTACTTTATCCAATCCTTCAAATTCTTATACATTGCAGGTGATAGGTTATAGCTCGGCAGGTTGTCAAAATACAGGCAGTGTTGCAATTAATGTATTTCCAAACCCGGTAATTGTAGCGCCAAGTGGCACTACCTGTATGGGCAGCCCTGTAACTTTAACGGCAACCGGTGCAAACACATATACATGGAGTACAGGAGCATTTACAGATACAATCACCGTAAACCCAACTTCTTTTACTACATACGCTGTTATGGGCGCAGATCTTAACGGTTGTACAAATAGTCAGTACACAAGTGTTTTTGTGTATAGCGTGCCAACTCTAGCAGTTAATGCAAGTCCTTCTACGATATGTTATGGTAATTCAACCTATTTAACAGTATCGGGTTCAAGTACATATACATGGAGTAACGGATCTAATTCAACCGCATTTTCAATCACACCAACGGTAAGTACAGTGTATACAGTATCATCCTTTAATAGCCCATGTGTTGTTTCTAAAACAATAGCAGTTACTGTAACAACAAATACTTCAATCGCAATAACAAATACTAATATTTGTATAGGTAATTCTGCAACGCTATACGCAAGCGGAATAAATTCTTATTCGTGGAGTACCGGCTCTAATAACCCTTCTATAACAATTACGCCAACTGCAACAACTGCATATACTCTTACAGGAACTGATATTAACGGCTGCGTGGGAACCACTGTCTCTACCGTAACTTTAAATCCTCTTCCAACACTTACAGTTTCATCCACCGCGCCAATATTGTGTGTAGGACAATTGGCTGTATTAACAGCAAGTGGTGCTAATACATATACCTGGGTTAATTTAGCAACAGGGCCAAGTATAAATGTTATTCCATCAACAAATACAACCTATACAATTATAGGTAAGGATGCTAATAATTGTGTCAATTCTACAACCTTTACGCAAAGCGTAACTATTTGCACAGGAATGGAAAATTTAACTTTAAACCAAAGCTCTTCAATTAAAATCTATCCTAATCCTTCTAAAGGTATTTTTAATATTAGTTGTGATTGTATATGTGATAATAGTACTCTCGAAGTTTACAATACACTTGGCCAAATAATATTTAAGCAAAAAATAAATTCTAAAAATGCTGAGGTTGATATTTCTCAATATGCTGCTGGTTTATATTATTTGAAAGTAAAAACCGAAAACGGCGAAGAAGTAATAAAGATCATAAAAGAATAAATCTATTTTTTCTTTAAAGCATTAAAATCATTCCAATTTCTATTTCTCTCATTTTTGAGAATTTCTTTTGAAACAATCAATAGCTTAAATTCATACCTGGCACTTACATTGGTGATAAAATTACCGTAAATGCTAATGTAAGCATGGCCGGGCTCAAAGGATGGCTGAAACGAAAGTATCCTTCTTACCTGGTAATAATTAAATGGCAGGGCAATGTATTTATTTCCCTCTGTTAGATAGATCATTACTAAGCCTTCATCTAAAACGCTTCCTGTTATCTCTTCAATTGGGATATCTACAAAGCGTTCTGAGCAATTTACCCTTCGCCAGTTCTTTGCAGATACAATAACCGTATATTCATGCACATGCTCAGCGCTATCGTTTTTTATAAGCATTGGCAAAGGAGTGTCTTTTCCTCCTTGTTCTTCGGGTTTACAATAAGTAAAAGCCATTTCTGAAACAAGTAATAACATGATAAATAATTTATTGTTTTTCATTCTGCAGAGCTTAAAACGCTCTTTGTGGTTTTACAAATGTACTATTATTTGTTACAAAGTGTAATAATATTTAGTGCTTTTATAGGATGTTTTTTGCTGCCCTTGCCTGTAACTTTGCCTAATGGCTATACACATAGGAAAAAAAATACGGGAAGAGCTTTATAAACAGAATATTTCAGTTATTGATTTTGGCAGCAGGATAAACAGAAGCAGGAATGTAGTATATGATATTTTTGAACGCGAAAGTATTGACACCGCATTATTACACAAAATAGGAAAGGAACTTAGGGTTGATTTTTTCTCAATTTATTCTATTCAAAAAGAATATAGTTACGTTAATACCAAAAGCTTTGTTGTAAACGAATCCAATATGCTTTATGGCAAAATCCAAAACGAAGAACTAAAGAATTTACAAAAACAGATCGAACTTTTACAAACTGAAATAAGTTATCTTAAAAAAATAAATAGCCTTTTAGAAAACAAAAGGCCGGCTAAAAAACCGGCCAAAAAAACTTCTAAAATTAAAAGTAAGAAAAAATAAAGAACGCTTATTTACAAGCATTCTTTAATAATTCCTCTTCTGCTTTATCATATTTTAAAACAACAGCTTGTCTAAGATCTGCGCAAGAACCCTGAACATCGCTCATGTATTTTTTTAATTTTCCACGGTAAAAATAAGCTCTTCCGCTTTTTGGATCTAACTCAAGCGCTTTGTTAAGATCTGCAAGGGCAAGGTTATCTTTTTCGGTTTGATAATACGTAATACCTCTTTCTAAAAGTGCTAATTTGTAATCAGGTTTAAGAGCAAGAGACTCGTTAAAATCTTCAATAGCACCGGTATAATCTTTTAATATATATCGGCTAATACCACGTTGGTAATAGGTGTCGTGTGATTTTTTTAGGGCTAATGCAGAAGTGCAATCCTCAACCACACCTTTATTATCATCCAAGCCATATTTTATAACTGCACGGTAATAATAAGCTGTTTCATTATCTTTCTTTTTTTGGATTGACATGTTCAGATCACTTAATGCTTCTGCATCTTTATTCTGATAATAATAATTCATACCGCGCCATAAATAATGTTTCGCGTCATCCAGTTTAAGATCAATAGCCGCGTTAAAATCCGGCTCTGCGTCTTTATATTTTCCAAGTTCAAGTTTTGCTAAAGCACGGTTATAATATGCTTCGGGTTTTGTCGCATCCAACTCAATAGATTTGTTACCGTCAGATAAGGCTTTCTCATAATTTTGTAATTCATAATAACTAATTGCCCTGTTGTAATAAGCAGTTGAATATTTAGGGTCTTGATGAATTACAGTATCATAATCCTGAATTGATTCTTTATATTTTTTTAAGCTGAGGTAAATTAAACCGCGCCAAAAATAAGTGTCGTAATATGATTTAATGGCTAAAGCTTTGTTACAATCTGCAAGGCCTCCATCATAATCTTCTAAATAATATTTTACAATTCCCCTGTAATAAAAAGCACTTTCATAATTCGGATCTGAGGTTACCGCTTTATCAAGGCAAACCAAAGCAGCTTTATAATTTTTTAATTCTTTTAACGAAGCTCCTTTAAACGTTAAGGCTTTTGCATAATCGGGTTTAATTATAATGGCAGAATCAAAATCCAGGATCGCTAATTTATAATTCAATAATTTATAATTGCATAAGCCACGGCCGTAATAGGCATCGTGTTTTTTTCTGCCATTAGCTATGCTTTTGCTAAAATTGGTAATGCCATCTTTGTAATCCTTCATCTCATAAGCACAAAGGCCACGGTTGTACAAAGCATTATTATCGTTAGGTTTTTTTGTTAAGTAAGCAGTGTACTCGTTATAAGATTCTTTATATTCTCCTTTATCAAATTTTTCGTAAGCACTTGTAAATAAAGGATCAGTGTCGTCCTTATCGCGTTGCGCAAAAGATGTTTGATTAATTAATAAAATTGTAGCTGCAAGGAATTGTTGTGTAAATTTTTTCATGTTTCAAAAAAGTTGAATTATAAAATTAGATAAAAAGATCAAGCGCTGCTAATAATTTAATTATCGTTCACTAAAGCGGTATGAGCGTTAAAATAATTTTGTCTTTTTCTTTTTTTTAAGGTAAAATTGCAATTAACATCAAAAAACAATGAGAATAATAACATACAATGTTAACGGAATAAGGGCCGCAATGGGTAAAGGCCTTGTACAGTGGATAAAACAGACTGATCCTGATGTGCTTTGCCTACAGGAAATAAAGGCTAATCCTGAGCAGGTTGGCGTTTTTGAATTTGAAGAAATGGGTTACCATCATTATTGGTACCCTGCCCAAAAAAAAGGCTATAGTGGAGTAGCTATTTTTACAAAAAAAGAGCCTAAAAATGTTGTTTATGGCTGTGGCATTAAAGAGTATGATGATGAAGGCCGTGTGTTGCGTATAGATTTTGACGACGTTTCAATAATGAGTGTGTATCATCCAAGTGGCAGTAGTGGCGATCTGCGACAAGGTTTTAAAATGAAATGGCTTACAGATTTTAATAATTATATAGCTGAATTAAAAAAGACAATTCCTAACATTGTTATGTCCGGCGATTTTAATATTTGTCATAAAGCTATTGATATTCATAACCCAAAATCGAACGCAAATACCAGTGGTTTTTTACCTGAAGAAAGAGATTGGATGGAGCAGTTTATTAATACTGGTTTTATTGATACATTCAGGCACTTTAACCAGGAGCCGCATCAATATAGTTGGTGGAGTTACAGAGCGGGCTCAAGAGCTAAAAATTTAGGATGGCGAATTGATTATAATATTGCAAGTGCTGCCTTGGCTCCAAGGCTTAGAAGATCGGTGATTTTAGCCGATGCTATGCATAGCGATCATTGCCCTGTTGTACTTGAAATTGAGTAAAAAAATAATTTTATATAATTTCCACAAAAAAATTAGCAAAAATCAATCAAAAACCTATATTTGTTGTTCAAAACTTTGTTATTAATCACTATGAATAAATTATTTCTATTTAGTTCTATTTCTCTGTCATTATTGTTAACCTCTTGCGGAGGGGACAAAAAAAACAACAATAGTGATACTTCCGAGGCAAAAGGAGGCGTATATATGGGTGGAATATTAAGGTTAAATGAAGTTGAAAATATCAAAAGCCTTATGCCCATTGCGATTAATGAGATAAATAGCTTTCATATTGGTTCACAGGTTTATGAGGGTTTGGTGGTTTATAACCAGGTAGATCTTACCTTAATGCCCGGTATTGCTAAAACCTGGGAGGTTAGCGAAGACCAGACAGAATATACTTTTCACTTAAGAACAAACGCTAAATTTCATGATGATCCTTGTTTCCCAGAGGGGAAAGGAAGAATGGCAAACGCAGCGGATGTAAAATATTGTTTAGACAGAGTTTGTACACAAGATCCAAATAACAATCAGTTTGACGTTACTTTAAAAGATCGTGTAGAAGGTGCCAACGAAAATTTTGAAGCCTCAAAAACCGGTAAAGCTACTGGTGTAAAAGGAATTACAGCGGTTAACGATAGTACCTTAAAAGTTAAATTAACGCATCCTGACGGAAGTTTTTTAAATATTCTTGCAATGCCGGGCTGTTATATTTACGCTAAAGAAGCTGTTACAAAATATGGTAACGATATGCGCACCAAATGTGTAGGTACAGGCCCTTTCTTTGTTGAAACTGTAAAAGAAGGCGAAGTAATTATCATGAAGAAAAATCAAGCTTATTGGGGTTATGATGAGCATGGTAACAAATTGCCTTATTTAGATGGAATTAAATGGTCATTCATTCGCGATAAAAAATCTGAGATCCTTGAATTTAAACGTGGAAATTTAGATATGGTTTACCGTATTCCGGTTGAAATGTTTCACGAATTTATGGGTGAGTTAGGAAACGCAAAAAGCAATAATCCTGAATTTGAAATTGTGTCTTCAACTGCTTTAAACACCAACTTTTTTGGTTTTAATATCCAGGCAAATCCGGTGTTCGCTAAAAAGGATGTGCGTTTAGCATTTAACTTTGCGATCGATCGCCATAAAATTGCTGATTTCACTATTCAGGGTGAAGGAACATCTGCAGATTATGGAATGGTGCCTTATACCGAAGCTTTCGAAAAAGAAGGATACGATTACAAATCTTTAAAAGGATATACTTACGATGCTCAAAAAGCAAAAGATCTGTTAAAAGCCGCAGGTTATCCTGATGGCAAGGGTTTTCCTGAGATCACTTTAGAAATTAATAGTGGTGGTGGCGATAGGAATATTTTAATTGCAGAAGTAATTCAAAAAATGTTGAAAGAGAATTTAGGTGTTACAGTTAACATCAATACGGTTCCTTTTGCTGAGCATATTGAGAATATTCAGGCTGGTAAGTCAGATTTCTTCCGCTTTGCGTGGATAAGTGATTACCCGGATCCGGAATCATTCTTAACTTTATTTTACGGTAAGCACGTTCCTGCAAACCCAACGGAGAAATCATACATTAATTTTTTCCGTTACAAGAACGAAAGATTTGATTCATTATTTATGGCAGCCCGCGTTGAGCCTGATAAAGCAAAACGTTTTGGTTTATTATCACAGGCAGAACAATTGGTGATAGATGATGCACCTTTCATGCCAATTTTTTACGATGAGAACTTTAGATTAGAACAAAAGAACGTTCGTAATTTACCTGAAAATCCAATGAATTACATTAACGCAACAACAACTTATTTAATTCCTTTAGATAAATTAACTAAGAAATAAATAACAAAGCTTTAAAAAGATCCCAGCCAAACGGTTGGGATTTTTTTATTAGTATAATTGTACTTAATTTTAATTTGTGCAACAAGAACACGTCATAATAGTAGCAGGAGGCACCGGTAGCCGCATGCAGAGTGATATACCAAAGCAATTTATTGAAGTTGGTCATGAAGCTATTATTATAAGAACCATCAAAGCTTTTTTAAATTACAATGCTGCAATTCAGATAATAATTTGCGTACACAAGAATTTTAAAACCTATTTGGAAGAATTGTGTGCTAAAAATAATTTAACGAATATTAAAATTACTTTGGGCGGAGATACTCGTTTTCAGTCTGTAAAAAATGGACTGGATCTTGTTACAGACGAAACTGTGATCGTCGGTATCCATGATGCAGCAAGGCCTTTCGCGTCTATGCAAACAATTAAGAACTGTTTTAATGTAGCAAAAGAAAAAGGCAATGCTATACCTTGTGTTACAATAAGTGAAAGCCTGAGAAACGTAAATGCTCAAAAAAACACAGCAGTAAACAGAAATGAGTTTAAGACTATTCAAACGCCGCAATGTTTTTTAGCATCAAAAATTAAGAAAGCTTTTTTGCAGGAATATAATTCATCTTTTACCGATGATGCTACAGTTTTAGAATCGATTGGTGAAAAAATTAACCTTGTTGAAGGTAATATCGAGAACATAAAAATTACAACTAAATTTGATCTGGCTATCGCAAAAGCCTTACTACACAATGAATAGTGACCAAATAACAGAAGCCTTAGAGATCACTGCAAAGTTAATGGAACTTCATAACGAAAATCCATTCAAAATAAAATCCATTGCTGTTGCTGCATACAGATTAGATAAATTACGATACGATTTTGACGGGAAAACGCAGGAAGAAATTTCGGCAATTGAAGGAATTGGAAAAAGCATTGCTTCAAAAATTAACGAGCTTTTAACTACAGGTACCACAAAAGAATTAACCGAGTTGTATGAGAAAACACCTGTTGGTGTTATCGAAATGCTTGGTATCAAAGGGTTAGGCCCAAAAAAAATAAGACAACTTTGGTTGGAATTGAATTTAGAAAGTGTTGGAGAATTATTATATGCATGTAACGAAAACCGTTTAACTGCATTAAAAGGCTTTGGAGAAAAGACACAAACAGCTATTAAAAAAAGTATTGAATTTAAATTATCTAACAACAATAAATTTCATTATGCGTCTTTAGAAAAGCCTATAAATAAATTAATAGAATTTATATCTGAGCAACAAAGTGATCTGCAAATGGCTGTGGTTGGCCAATTGGCAAGGAAATGCGAGATAATAGATAAAATGGAAATATTAGTGGATGGAGAGATTTCCACAGATATTTCTTCACTTCTAAAATTAATTCCATTAAAAATTAATTTTATTTTATGTGAGCCTGCAGAGTTTTTTTATAAATATGTTGAATTAACATCCACTCCTGACCATCTTGATAAAATAAATTTTTCAGGATTGGACAGCACAGAATTTTTTGATGACGAAGAAATTTATAGTGCGTTAAATTTGCAATATATTGAACCAGAATTACGTGAAGGGTTGAATGAAGTTGATCTTGCGTTGAATCACAATATTCCAAAATTAATCGAATTGCAAGATCTGAAAGGCATCCTTCATAATCATACAACATTCAGTGATGGAGTGCATACTTTAGCAGAAATGGCGGGCTATTGCAAGGATCTTGGATATGAATACTTAGGCATTTGTGATCACTCAAAATCTGCTTTTTACGCAAATGGTTTGCCGATAGAAAAAGTTTTGGAACAACAAAATGAGATCCATAAATTAAACCTAACGTTTAGCGGATTTACGGTATTAAAAGGAATTGAAAGTGATATTTTAAATGATGGATCTTTAGATTATCCGGTAGAAATTTTAAAAACGTTTGATTTTATTGTTGCTTCGGTTCACTCAAATTTAAAAATGAGCGAAGAAAAAGCAACAGAAAGATTAATAAAAGCAATTGAAAATCCATATACCTCAATTTTAGGACACCCCACAGGACGCCTGCTGTTGGCTCGTCCCGGCTATCCTATTAATCATAAGAAAGTAATTGATGCCTGTGCTGCAAATAATGTTAGCATGGAATTGAACGCGCATCCATATCGTTTGGATATTGACTGGAGATGGATATGGTATTGCCTTGAAAAAAATGTAAAAATTTCAATTAATCCAGATGCCCATCATAGAGAGGGTTTTCATGACATGTACTATGGCGTTTGTGCAGCAAGAAAAGGAATGTTAAGCAAAGAATTTTGTTTGAACGCTCTGAATTTGGAAGAACTTAAAAAAGAATTTAAAAAATAACAACCTCTTTTTTAAAATAATAGTCCTTTGTATAATGCGTTAATCCTTTTAACAACTTACTATTTCGTTTTAGATTATTTCGACAAAAATCCTCTGTTTTTTAACGCATTGAGTAAGCAAATTCAGCAGTTTTATAACTATTTGATTTTCAATTTATTGTAATATTATAAAAAATAACTCATTGAGTATTTTTAGCGAAGGATCGATTAATTATCCATAAAAAGTTATAGCTTTATAAAGTTAAAAATCAGTCTATTAAGCAGTTTTATATAACCTCCCCTAAAAGAGGAATAGTATTCTATTCGATATTATTTCTCTATTTTTTCCTTGCTTTTCAAATGCATGGCATTGTACCAGGTTATAATTATTTCAAAAAGCTCACTACTCAAGGAGTACAGATTTCTGTTGGTACAACTAACCTTTCTAACTTTCCGGTTTTAGTAAACCATACAAATAATGATCTGCGTCATACTAGTAATAGTGGAGACATTGATGGTGATTTTGACGAAATAAGAATTTCCAATTCAATGCGTATTCCGGAATGGATCCGGGCAACATATCAAACAAGTAAAATTGGATCAACATTTATTTCTTATGCCGCAACAGCTTGTGTGCCACCAGATGTTTCAGTTGCCGGAAGTAGCCAAACAATTTGCGCAACATCAGTAACAATGGCTGCCAATACACCCACCTCTGGAGTTGGAACGTGGTCTGTGGTTTCCAGTCCGGGTATAATTACAAATTCGTTATCACCAACAACTGAAATAACAGGTTTATCTGTAGGTGCAAATGTTTTTGAATGGATTATTACAAGCGGAACCTGTACGTCTGTTTCGGATGTAACAATTACGGTTAATGCAAATCCAAGTAGTTCGAATGCCAGTTCTAATCAAACAATTTGTATTTCGACTGCAAGTACAACATTGAATGGAAACAATCCTGCGGTAGGAACAGGAACCTGGTCCGTTCTGTCAGGAACAGCAACGATAACAAATCCCAATTTAAATAATACAACAGTTTCGGGGTTGACGCTTGGTACACATATTCTGCAATGGGAGATTGGGAATGGGGTTTGCGTGAATAGTGCATCAACAATGACAATTATTGTAGACCCAGCAAGCAGCATTGCCAATGCAGGAAGCAACCAAACAGTTTGTATCTCCAGTCCAAATGCCACCTTAGCAGCTAATACCCCAACAACGGGAACAGGCACGTGGAGCGTGTTAACAGGCGGTGGAGTTATAACAACATCAACCAACCCTAACTCAACGGCTACTGGCTTGACGCTTGGAACAAACATCTTAGAGTGGTCAATCACATCAGCAGGAACCTGTTCAAGCACAAGTTCAACAATGACAATTATTGTAGACCCTGCAAGCAGCATTGCCAATGCAGGAAGCAATCAAACAGTATGTATC
>JACDED010000096.1 GCA_013816615.1 Bacteroidota bacterium | reverse complement strand
CTTTATTTACAGTATAAAGATCAGTATGTGATTGCAATGTGGCTAATTCTTCAGCACCAACATCTGCCGAAGGGAAACCATTAATATATTTAATTGGCCCCGCCTTCCTAACGCCTTCCACTGTGCCTATTTCTTTTGAAGTAAGAAAAGCTAAAAATTCAGCAGAAAAAGTAACTCCGCTTATTGTTTGAATATCGCTCATAGTTGGTGAAAGATCGGGTGCAACATAAGCAGTGCCGTCAATAACAACAGGAACGTAATTTGGATTTCCCGGCATTAAAAAAGTAAACTCATTCGTGTAAACCAATGAGCCGGGAAGAAAAATATTTAATGCAACATCTACAAAATATGATCCGGGATTTGTAACTACTGATGTATAAAACTCAAAAGCGCCTGTACCCAAAGGATCGGTTGTTACTGATCCGGTATCACCATTGGTCTGGTAAAAACCGTCAGAAAACGAAGTTAAATTTTCGGGGAATTCGATCATGTTAAAACGTAGCGTACCAAGTTCGGTCCATTCTACAAGCACAGAATCGTAACCATATACAACGCCTAAAGTTGTAACGTGTATAGCTGTAATATCAGCACCAACCGTAATAGGGTTTGCAAGTGGATAATAAGTAGCATCACCATCAAAAATAGCCAGCTCACCATCAGCCACAAAAAGATCCCAGATAAGGGTAAATAATGTTGAACCACCACCAGTAACCTCAATATACACTTCCTCCCCACGCTCATCCAGCTCACCAACAATATCCAAACGAATAACTGTTGTTTCTGTAGCGTCTTCAAATGTTCTCACTACAACCGGCAAATCGGGTGTTTCAATTTCTATAAAGCCATCAGCGCCTGGATACTCTTCTATTTGCACCCATTCAGATTCTACGCGACCCTTCACGGTGAACACGCCCCTATATTCTAAAGGTACCGGTTCACCCGATAATAATTCGAACTTAAATAATAATGTTCTCGGAATTGGCGGTGTATCTGCCAAGATCTTAACAGGGTTATTCGTTGGTTGTTCAACATCTGTAATATCTAATAAAAACGTTCCTAAGTCGTTAAATCCTTCGTGTAATGTTATTCCTTCTATTGACATAATATTTTTTTTGTTGTTTAATTAATATGATTTAAACATTAAAGCCTAAGGTGTTTGCAAAAGCCTGAAGTACCAGGTATAATTTTGTCTGGTCAATATTACCTGTCCCTATAAAAGCAAGTGAATACTGACGTGTTGACCAATTTGAAGCGGTACCATTCGAACAATTAGCCATTATAAAAAACTTATTGGTTGCAAGTGCTGTTGAAGTATTAGAAACATCTGCTTGTAAAACACCGTTTTTGTACGCAGAAAATAAAGTACTGCTTGAACGTGTAACGGAAAATAAGCCCCTACTATCTGTATTAGCAATACTTCCTGAACTTGCACAGTTAATGCGCGGCTGTAAAACATTACTGGTACGTGCCTGAATTGAATTAGCATATGTGCCGGTATAAACACCAATATCAACAGGCGTTCCTGAGTTTGAGTTTGTGCGGGAATATATTCCAAAAGATGCATTATTTAAAGCATATTGGCCCCCTGTTGCAGGAGCAAAATTAGTATCTAAATATTGAGATGAACCATTTCCATTGTATCCTAAACCAGTAGTCCATGTGGGTGAACTAATTTCAGTAAGTGTTCCTGTGGTAGGATTTTTTAAAGAAATGGTTGCATGTTGCTGATATTCTGTAGCAAATATCCAAAGCCGGTCTAAGTACTGCCAGCTATTTTGTTCTTTTAATTGTTTTACAAGATCATTAACTGCAACTTTAAACGTAAGTGATGGTTGAGGAGTCAGTTCATCAAAATATGCTGCCGCATCATTATCAAGAGAAATCGGGTTAATCTCTTCTCCATTATAATATGTTTTTATAAATACATCTTTTATTTTTCCATCGTCTATATAAGAAACAGGACTATCCATTTCAAATTCCAGGATATATTCTCCATTCGAATCTGTAAATGCTTTACCAAGTAAAATCGCTTGCATTGGAACTTTACACCAAACTTGCACTTCAATACCTTCAAGATGTTCTGTATATACACCGCTTGAAGGAATATATGAACATTCGATAATTCCTTTTACTTTAAAATTTCTGTTTAAAAGAGTTTCCATAATTTTTATTTATTAAAATAATTTGAAGAAAATAATTGAAAAGACAACTTTATAATTGAACGCATAATTTTTTTATTTATTACAAAAAGGAGATTAAATCAAAGTAAGCTTAACATTTATTTTAAATCAATTAGGGTTTACCCTAAAAATGAATAACACTAAAAAATGATTTAGTAACATAGGGTTTACCCTAAGTTTTTTTTATATGATCTTAAAATACAAGTAGTTTGTTTCAAAAAATTTACTATCTTAGATTATTCAATTTTTTTTATGTCCCAAATCAATATTCTTTTTGCAGAAGACCATAAGCTCTTTCGCGAACTCCTTATTAAAACCTTAAAAGAAAATAATATTAATACAATAGGCGAAGCCGAAAACGGTATACAACTATTGGAGCTATTAAAAACAAAAAAGCCAGACATTGTATTGTTGGATATCGAAATGCCACACATGAACGGCAGCGAAGCGTTTACCCGGTTACGTGATCAATATCCTGATCTTAAAATCATTCTTTTAACTACGCATACCGAAGAAACTTTAATAAATTCGTTTTACGAAAAAGGTGCAAAAGCATACCTTACAAAAAACACTGATGCCGATATAGTTATTGAAACAATACAATTGGTTTATGAAAATAAATTTGTACGTAAGCAAAAAATACTTAAAACAAACATTGAAACATCAGCTGAAATTAAATTCAGCAGGCGTGAATCAGAAATCATACATCTAATGGTAGAAGGAAAATCAAATAAACAAATTGCAGATAAATTAAGCATTGGAAACAAAACCGTGGAAGCCCACAAGAAAAATTTATTTAAAAAGACAAAAACAGAAAGTGCTGTTGGTTTTGTAAGTTATATTCTTAAAAAAGGATTAAATTATCTTAGATAACTTATTGATAAGTACATTAATATTTGTTGATTTTCGTTTTTTCCCGATATTTCTCATTTTATCCCGATAATTCTCAAAAAATCTCATTTTATCCCAATAACTCTCAATTACAAAAAATCTACTTGTTTTATTAAAAAATTTCGATTGAGATAGTCTCCTCCCGGTATCATAAAGCAGAAACGGGCTTTTCATTAATTTGATGGCCGATTTTCGCTTTATGGCAATAATGCCAAGGGTACCAGGTTCTGCTTTAAGTACAATTCCAAATTACTTTTTTTCTAAAAACCTAAATAACCGGCTGTTTATTCCTTTGGCATGAAATTCACTAGTATATAATGGGGAAGATCAAATTAAACTGACTTATTCCGATTATTTAATAATTAAAAACTAAATATTATGAAAACGCTAATGCAATATTTACTGGTGGCAATGTTCCTGTTCCCATTCGCCCCTGCGCAATTAAAAGCAACAGAAGCAAATGTTTTAATTACAGCTAACAATACCATGGAGAGGAATGCCAGTGAAAAAGCAACTCTTGCAAGATTGAAAGCTATCAAATTACAAACTAAATCCAATTTAAGTAAATCAGAAAAAAAAGCTTTAAGACAAGAAGTATTAAATATAAGAGATCAGCATAAAGGTCCAAGTGGGGTTGTTTATATTTCTACCGGAGCATTGATCCTTATTATCGTACTTCTTATCATTTTATTATAATTATTACTCTGATTGAATATTCCTATACTTTTATAAGTATAATAACTAAGATGTATTAAATTTATTATTTTATTTAAACGCGATCTACAATAAAAACAGATCGCGTTTTTGTTTCTAAAATTATTCGATGAGTAATTTGCTATACCCTAATTTATTATTTTTTTGAATAATGGTGTAATAATACAAACCTTTAGCAAGTTGATGAGTGTAAACCGTATTAAGACCTTCATTTAACTTTTGCGTGTAAACGTGTTGCCCTATAGCATTGATGATCATGAGTTCAGTACTACTTTTGTCGATCTCAACATTAAACGTTCCGTTGTTTGGATTAGGATATAAATTCAGGTAAATATCTTCATCAGCAAATTGTTTTACACCAGTAGGATTGCCCAAACAAAGTTTTTCATATTCAAAAACGGGATTATAATACCCATTATTAAACATTTTATTTTTATTTACCAGGTTACCTGTTACCAGGCTTGTAGAGTAAATAGTGTCAGGTACAGATGTAATAAAGAATCTTTTAGTTACAGGATCGAGTGTTGACCCAACAAAAAAATTATTACTTATACCTGTGCTTGAAATAACAGTGACACTGCCGGTAGCCGGATTTACTTTTGAAAGGTAGGTCATGTTATTACCACTATATTTTACAATCGCATAAAGTGAGGTATCACTACAATTAAATTCGATCATTGCCTGGTAATAGCTGGGTGCACTAAAAGTAAATGAAGAAGAAAGTTTTTTACGAAGCTGAATGTTGCCGGTTGATAAATTAAAAGCGTATAAAGTATCGTAAAAGTATTCTGAATTTATGTAAAATAAATTATTGATCGGGTCAATTGTAGAATTCATAAGGTACTGGGGAGTAGATGTTGATCCTGCAATAGCACTCGGGCTGGAAAATCCTGTTGTGGATAAAATTGTAACGCTTCCTGTAGAAGGATTAATTTTAGAAAGATAATGCGTGTTATTACTAAACTTATGGCTTACACCGTATAAAGTATTATCAAATGCATTAAATTCTAAAATTGGCGCGCTATACGTTCCGGCAGTAGAAAGCTTAACATGCGATAATACATTACCTGAAAGAATATCTATAGAATATAAAGTATCACCAGGGGTTAGAAAATAAAAGATCTTATTAGTAGGATTAAGTGTTGATACACCAAAAACCAATCCATTACCAAAATTGGATGGTGAAACTACTGTTATTGCAGCTGTTACAGGGTTTATTTTTATTAACTGGCTTGCGTAAGTCGAAGTGGACATCCGGATACCATACAACGAACCCGTTTGGGAAAAAGTTTGCAATGACAATAAAATGATACTGATAAATAATACTTTTTTCATGTTCTTTTTTTTAAAAGGTTAAATAATTAACTCTCCTATTATAATAAAATTAAAATCGGTGGAAAGTTGGGTCTAAATTAAATTTAATAATTAAACCATTACGTCCAAACTCATAGGTGGTTAATGTTACCCAACAAGTAGCACTAATTCTTACATAATTGGTTTAAATTTTACTGGCTTTATATCATTTTCATGAAAAACATACATATGTTATTTAAATTTCCTAAACCAAGAAAAATAAATTACAAAACAGACGTATTATAACGAAGTAAGCGGCGATAATTTTATCTATAGATCAGAAAAGATCTACTTCCCTTCCTGTATTTTTAAATACCTGGTTGTATTTGCAGGATCAAGAAGCATGAGTGTTTCAACGGATGTGTTTTTTTCTTCAGGCAAGCCACCTTTAAAAATATTTATAAGCTCATCTTTTTTTGCATTAAAGAACAATTGCATATTAAATGATGCCGGCCTTGCCTGGTACACAGGCTTTAAAAGATCTAATGATTTTAAAATGTTTGCCCTGCCCTCATCTGTTTTTTCGAACATGATATCCAAACCATTGCGGCAATATTCGTAATGACATTCGCGAATACCTTTAAATACAGGTTGTAATTGATTTTCAACGATCCAGTAACGGTTACGGTTACCTTCACTATTTCTCCAACCTTTTTCTGCAGCTGTTTGCGCATTATTTACAATTAACTGCGCTTTTTGCCAATGTTCTGTACCACCCAGTAACGAAAACGAATCGGCATCTTCGGCTAAAATAACATAGGCGTAAAATGCTAAAACAGAAGTTAAGTTATTTTGAAAAGTAGTTTCGTTAAATTCTAATTGAGAGAATTGCTGGAATTTGAAAACAAAATCATCGTCTTCAAAATTAAACATTTGAGTAAAAATAGATGTTTTATAAATTGGTCTGCGGCTTTGAACCTGTATAGATGCTGAAAAATCATCTGCACCAATAGCTTCTTTAATATTAATAAAAACCGAACAATCAATACGCTCATTGGTAGTATAAATTTCTTTCGTCCATTTTTTGTTATTCATAAATTCAAAAATGGCTTTCTCTAACTGCTCAAATATCTGTTTATTAGCGGTACCCTGAAGTTGCGTATAATTAATTTTTACCTGGCAGTTTAATTCCTGTGCAAAAAAATTAAGCTTACAAAAAAGTGCAACAATTATAAAAAGGCAATATTTTTTCATTTTTATTTTATAAGATCAATAAGGTAATTTACTATATCCAATGCTACCTCTTGTTTTGATTTTAACTCAAAATTAGAGATTTTATTGTGTTTATCAATAATAGTGATTTTATTAGTATCTACGCCAAAGCCAGCCCCTTTTTCTGAAGCCGAATTAGCAATAATTACATCTAAATTTTTATTTTTTAACTTTTCTGCGGCATATTCTAAAACGTTCTCGGTTTCGAGGGCAAAACCAACAAGGCACTGTTTCTTTTTTAGTTTGCCAAGCTCACTTAAAATATCTTTTGTTTTTATTAATTCAAGATTCAGATCGCCATCTTTTTTCTTGATCTTTTTATCACTTACCCTGGCAGGCTTATAATCGGCCACAGCAGCCGAACATACAACAACATCCTTATTATTATAATTAGAAAGCATGGCCTCGTACATTTGATCAGCACTTTCTACATGAACTATTTTAATAGCAGAATTTTTAACTTTTTCGCTACTTGGCCCCAGTACAAGAATTACTTCTGCTCCTTTATCAGCAAGACTTTCGGCAATAGCAATACCCATTTTACCACTGCTACGGTTACCAATAAATCTTACAGGGTCAATTGCTTCGTAAGTTGGTCCGGCATTTATCAAGGCAGTGTTACCGTTTAACGGAAGGCTTTGTTTAAAAAAATCAAGTAAAAAGTTTATGATGTTCTCCGGTTCTGCCATACGGCCTTCGCCGGTTAAACCGCTTGCCAGCTCTCCTGTTTCGGCAGGTATAATTAAATTGCCGTTTGTTTTTAAAATATCAAGATTGTGTTTTACGCTTGGGTGCTGATACATATCCAGATCCATTGCAGGGGCTACAATGCATTTACTTTTAGCGGAAAGGTATGTAGCCATTAAAACATTATCGCAAAGCCCTGATGCCATTTTTGCAAGTGTATTGGCAGTTAATGGGGCAATTAGCATTACATCAGCCCATTCGGCCAAATGCACGTGATTGTTCCAGTTAAAATTAGCATCAAAAAAATCAATAATTACTTCATTCTTACTTAAAACAGAAAGTGTTTGTGGTGTAATAAATTCTTTTGCGGCCGGCGTTAAAATAACTTTAACCTCTGCACCCTGCTTTACCAATAACCTTACCAGGTGCGCGCATTTGTAAGCTGCAATGCCACCGGTTATACCAAGAATTATTTTTTTGTTGTAAAGCATATTGCTATAAAGTAAAAAGGCAGTAAAGCTTACGCCTACTGCCTTTTAGAAAGTTTTTTAAATATTATTCTACGGTTTTTGTAGGGTTACGGAAATACACTTTTTCTTCTAAGAACTCTTGAATAGAGATCAAAGTTGGTTTAGGTAATTTTTCGTAATGTTTAGAAATTTCAATTTGTTCGCGGTTCTCAAACACTTCTTCTAAATTATCAGTATGGCTGCTGAATTCCTGCAATTTACCTGACAACTCTTCTTTTAACTCTGAACTGATTTGGTTTGCACGCTTACTCATAATAGATACAGCTTCGTAAATATTACCTGTTGGCGCGTCAAATCTGCGAATATCGCGGGTTACAATGCTTTGTTCTGCGTTTGTTTTTTTAAAATCCATGTTAATTTAAGTTTTCTTTTAATTTTTTGCAGCTGCTATAAATAGATTCCGCGCCGCTAAGATACGGACTTTTTGGGTACAAATCTACAAATTTTATATAATTTTCGATGGCCAGGTCTAAGCGCTCCTCTTTTTTGGATCTTATACTATTGATTGCCAGTAAATAATACGAATCGATCATAAGATAAAACATCTCTTCGTTATACTGGCTGGCGGGGTATTCCTTAATAAAGTTCTTTGTAGAAACGATTGATGCCTTCCAATCATCTACCTTAAAATATTGTTTTACGATCTCGTAATCCTTTTTTTCAAGCTTAAAATGCAATTGATCTATGAGAATGTTACAACTATCAATTTTAGGGCTCTCCGGGTAAACATCTACAAAGGATTGAAATTCTTTTATCGCACTTTTTGTGCTTGTTTGATCTAATTTATAATAGGCAGATGTTAAAAAATAGCAATAGGCATTCATAAAATAACACTCTTCTGAATGTATGCTTAAAGGAAATTGTTTGGTGAAATTTTTAAAATGGTATTGGCTAATAATATAATCGCCCATGTAATATTCGCTCCAGGCGTAATAGTAATAAACTTCTTCGGCTTTATCGGTTCCTTTTACAACGGGTAAAAGCTCTTCGTATAGCTGAGATGCTTTTATATAGTGCCCTTTGTCGTAATACTCTTTGGCTTTGGTCATTTTAAGCTCATAGTTGGTACTTTTAAGAAGCTTATTAAATCCATCGCAAGCGGATAGGGATAAGATAATAACTAAAGAAATAACTATTTTAAATGCTCTCAGAACTGCAAAAGTAGTATAATTTTGGCATAAAAAAAGCCCGGAAAAACCGGGCTTTTAGAAATTATGTTAATTAAGATGGGTGATCTTAATTAATTTGATTATTTACTTAAGATCAAACGTTGTACCATTTTGTCTTTGCCATTGCTAACAGTAACAAAATAAACACCGTTAGATTGGTTGTTTAGATCTAATGTAATTAACTCGTTAGAAATACCATCGTATTTGTTAGAGATAATTTGTTGACCTAAAGCATTAGAAACAGTAACAGTTAAATTTTCAGTTTGAGCTAAAGTAACAGCAAGATTAACTAAACCAGATGAAGGGTTTGGCATAATAGTAACATCTTTGCTTAAACCTAAGTTTTTAGAGATACCTGTAGTGATGTTAGAACCACAAACGATCGGTAAAAACACGTTGTTAACTTTAACACCCCAATCAGCAAAAATATCAAACCAAGCGTTTGTGTTATCTTTATTCCATGCACCGTTAACAGTACTTGTTTGTGTATAAGCTACTGCAGTATCGCCAACAGTTGTTGGTAATACTAATGAAGCGTAAAAGCCCGTTGCAGGAAGGGCAAATGGAGTAAATGTAAATGTATAAACAAATAAAGTGCTGGTACCTGTTTGTGCAGCAATTATCTGAGAAAGAGTTGCAGTGGTAGAAGTGATAGCTACACCTGGAGCAGTAGCAGCGCTAACACCAGAATAGATTTGCATCCCAACTGTACCTGTAGTTCCTTTAGTTCCTTTTAATAAAGTTGCATTTCTGTAAAAACCTACAGATACTGCAGTAATTGATGGACCTGTAACAGCAGCATAACTGCTACCATCTAAATATTGTGCTTCTTCCTTGTAACCATAGCAGTTGTTACCAATTAAATACCCACCAGTTGTACAGGCAGTACTCGTATTTAAAGTGTAAAGGGTTACGTTAGCAGTAGAGTTAATTGGTGATAATGTTTGGCAACCAGGAGCTAAAGTAGCTTTTTCGTTAGAAATAGTTACAGGCATAACTTCTGAAAAAGTGTTTTGAGATACTTTTCCGTTCTGAGCATTAACTGCAACAGCAAGTACAACAGTTGCAATAGTTAGTAATTTTTTAATCATTTTTTTAGTTTTTAGATGTTTAGGTACCAAATATATATAAAAAAAATTGTTTTACATAAATGATGATGATATTTTTGACTCTTCCCGCAATTTTATTAAAAAAGGCTGTCTTTTTGAGACAGCCTTTTAAAAATTAAATAGTTAAACTATTATTTAGCTAAAATTAAACGCTGAACCATTTTATCAGTACCATTGCTAATAGTAACAAAATAAACACCGTTAGATTGGTTTGTAAGATCTAAAGAAACATTTTCAGTAATAACTGAGTTGTATTTATTGCTTACAATAACCTGGCCTAAAGCGTTAGTTACAGTAAGAGAAAGATCCTGAGAATTAGGTAAAGCGATAGCTACATTAACTAAACCAGTTGAAGGATTTGGCATAATTGTAACATCTTTGCTTAAACCTAAGTTTTTAGAGATACCCGTAACTACTAAGTTACCGCACATAACCGGGTAAATCGATAAGTTTCCTTTTAAAGATGCACCCCATGCACTACTGATTGAATGCCATGTGTTATCACTCCATTTTTCGTAACCATAATCAATTAAAGATGCTGGTGAGTTAAAAACAACAGCAGTATCACCAGTAGCAGAAATAGTTGGGATCACAACCGATGCAAAGAAACCACCTGTTGTTGGAGCCACTACGTTAGCTGGTAATACAAATAAATAATTAATGCTTGTATTTGTTCCAACCTGTGCAGCTAAAATTTGAGCCATAGTTGCAGTTGTTTGAGTTAATACTGTAGTAGGACCGCCAGCTAATGAACCATTATAAAGTGTCATACCAACAGTAGTAGTTGCAGCTCCACCAGTACCTCTGGTTAAATTTTTAAAAAAACTAACAATTACACCTGTAACTGTACCCTGAGCTACTGAAGAATATAAAGACACCGGAAAAAAGTTAGCTTTTTCCTTATCCTGGTAACAGTTTGAACCGAAAACGTAACCAGCTTTTGGAGCGCAACCCGGAGTTGATGTATCAGAACCAGCAGTATTAACTGTTAATGATCCATTCTGTGCAGATGTAATAGTATCGCAACCTGCCGGAGCTGATGCAGCTTTGTAAGTAATAGATTTACTGATCTCAGAAACCGGTTCCATGTTTAACACATTATTTGTTCTTCCACCAACTTGAGCGCTGGCAGTAACCGTAAGAGCTATTGAAGCAATTGTAAGTAATTTTTTAGTCATTTTTTTTATGTTTTTAAGGTTAATGAGCAAATATAAATCATTAATTTTAAAGTACGTTAATTTATACTATTTTTAACACTATGGGGTATGGAATTTTATTACCATCAGCACCTATACAATAATTATAATAATATTATTAAATTTACAGCAACTGAATTTATGAGACTAAGGTTTTATACCTTATTAGACGTTTTATTACACGAACCGAAAATTGTTAAAAAAGCGATCGTTTTATTGACACTTATATTTTCGTGCCCTGTTTTTTCTCAAAGCGTTTCTGTTGAAGACATAAAAAAAGAAGCCAATAAATTATTTGAGGAAGATGAATTTACAAAAGCATATAAACTCTATTCACAATTAGTTTCTAATTACCCAAAAGATCCTGAATACAATTTTAAGCTGGGTGTTTGTATGATCTATAGTGAGCCAGACAAAAAAAAATGTCTCCCCTTCTTAACCTTTGCAAACAGCCATGCCGAAGAAGCTCCAAAAGAAGTAAAATTTTATCTTGGTAAAGCCTATCATATTAATTATTTATTTGATGAGGCTATAAAATATTATAACGAATACAAACAGGTTGGGTCTTCTGCAAAACAAAAAAAACTACAGGTCGACAGAGAAATAATTTCGTGTGGTTATGGTAAACGCTTACTCAGTAATTTATCTGATCTTGAAATTAAAGGTAAAAAACAATTAAATGAAGCCGATTATTTTAGAAGCTACGAACTAAAAGATATTGGCGGCAAACTATTAATAAAACCAGAAACCTTTAGAACAGGTTCCGATAAAAAAAAGAAAGAAAAGTCGGTTGTTTATTTACCACGCACGGCCGACAAAGTTTTTTTTAGCAGTTATGGAGATAATGCAGGAAGCAAAGATCTTTATTATGCTGCTAAACTTGCCAATGGCGAATTTGCAAAACCTGTTAAGTTAAATGGCGTTAATACCGATTATGATGAAGATTACCCTTTCCTTCACCCCAATGGCAAAACATTATATTTTGCAAGTAAAGGCTTTAACAGTATGGGTGGCTATGACATTTTTAAATCAGATTACATTGCTGCAACCGATTCGTGGACGCAACCCGTAAATCTTGAATTCCCGATCAACTCACCCGATGATGATTATTTATATGTAACCGATTCGCTTGAAAAGGTAGCTTACTTTAGCACAGGCCGTCAAAGCCCGCCCGGTAAGATTGATGTTTTAAAGATAAATACCGAGCGTAAGATCATCGATATTTTAGCCTTAAAAGGAACGGTTGTAAAAGAAAATTCAGACCAAAGTTTAAAAAGCAAGATCACTGTTAAAAACATGGGCAATGGCGAGATCGTTGGTGTATTTGAAGCCGGAGATAATGGTGATTATATGATGGATCTGCCAAACGGCGCTAAATTATTATATACAGTTGAAACACCGGGCCTAAAAACACAATCTGAACGTGTTGGCTTGCCACTTGCTACAAACTCAAGACCTTTAAAACAAACTATTTCTTACGACCACGGTATTTTAAAGATCATTAACTATTTTGAAGAAACGCCAACCGACGACAGTTATTTACAATATTTATCACTGATAGAGAAAAAATCGAAACTTGATGTTAATGAAGGCTTAAATAAACTTGGTGCTCAAATGGGCGATAACTCTACTGCAAATAATACAAATGCCGCCAATACATCAACAGATAACGTGGGACCAACCATTATTGATGGTGGCATAGATACAACAACTAAAGCGGCAAGCACTAAAACACTAGCAGCTAACACAAATACCAAAAGTGTAACTAATAAAGAGTTAGTTGAAATTGCCAAACAAGACGCGAATGATTCTAAAAAAGAGGCTAATCAGCTTGATCAGGATAGTTGGGATGCGGAACAATTAGGAGAACAGAAAAAAATTGAAGCGGATAAAAAGATAAAAGAAGGCGATGGTATTGTAAAAAATGCTCTGTCAATTACTAACGAAGAGGAGAAGAATAAAGAAATAGAAAAAGGAAACGCGATAAAAGCTGAAGGAGAAAACGACCTGGTAGTTGCCAATAAGATCTTAAATTTTGCCAATACTTTAAAAGAAGATGCTTCAAATAAAAACAAAGAAGCAGTTCTGAACGAACAATATGCAAATGAACTTGAAAAGATAAATGCTAATAAAACTAAAGACAATAAAGAATCTTTAGCAAAACTGGATGAACTTCAAAAACAAATAAATCAATTGGCAACTAAAGAAAATACTTCTGAAAACCTTTACAAATCGATTAAAAATGATGTGGAGCAAAAAGAAAAAGAAATTGCAATTATTGAAAAGAACACTGCCGCCAATACCGCTAACTTAAATGAAATTAAAACAGAAGTAACTAATAGCGAAGCTGAACTGGAAAAGACAAAAAAGAAAAAAGACAAAGAAGCTATTACTACACAGATAACAGAGTTAAAATCTGACCAAGCACAAAAAGAAAATCAAATTACCCAAAACACTGTTGAGCTTAAAAAATTAAATGACGAATTAACGGCATTAAAAAATGAGCTGGAACTTGCTACTAAAATTAAAACAGAAACTATTGCAGCTTCCAAAACAAATTCGATAAATAATACTGGTAATGACAATAACAGTAATGCCAATGCTATTAACACCAATACATCAAACACGGCAACAGCCTCACAAAAAATTACCGATAAAATTTTAGAAGAGAAGTATAAAGATAAAATTACCGTTACAGATGTTAACAGCTCTGAAAATATACAGGAAGTAAACAAGCAATTAGCCAATTACAATAAAGAGATCGATCTTGCGATCACTAATGATAAGAAAGAATTATTAAAAGCAAAAACACCAGCGGCCAAACAACAATTTAGTGCGGAAATAAAACAGTTCGAGGCCTCTAAAAAAGAAAACAACCAATTAATTGCCTCTAACAACAAAAAGATCCAAACCATTAACCAGGATCTTGCTAGGAACAATAATACCAACACTACGGTTGAAAAAACAATTAATTTAAATCCAATAACCACTAAGAACAATTCGGATGCCATTAAAAATTTGAATGACCTTAACCTTCAATTAAACACTAACGATAATGCCAACTTTGAATACAACTCTTATCAAAATACAGATGCTCAAAAAACAAAAGTGGAAGCCGATTCTAAGATCAATGATGCGGGTGCACAACAAAAGAAATTAAAAGATCTTATTGCCACAGCCAAAGATGAGATCCAAAAATCAGAAACACTAAATAGTACAAGCAATAATGTTACTCCTACCCAATTAATTGTAGAAGCTGAAGAATTATTTAGCAAAGCGCAGAAATTAAGATCAGATGCTCAAACAAAAACGGGTGACGAAAAAGAAAAACTTTTAAACGAAGCCAAAACGTTTGACGAAAAAGGCAACGAAAAGAATTTACAAGCTGCACAGATAGCTAAGAACGATAATAGTACTTTGTATAATACAAATATGGATAATATTAATACGCTGATAGCCGGAGGTAAATCTTCGGAAGCAGATATTAATGAGGCCAAAAAAATGAATGAAGAAGCAGCTCTGGCATTTAAACAAGCCACTTCAATACGTGAAGAAGCAAATTCTTTACCTAACATTGGTGCTAAATTAGGAAGTATGAGCAATGCTGAAGAAAAAGAAGCATGGGCTTTAAATAAACAACAACAAGCACTTGACCTTCTTAAAAAATCAAACCCAACAGTTAATTTAAAAACAGCCATTACCTCTACTTCATCAATTAAAGTTGTAAAAGAAGATAATACCATTGGTGTAAAACTGGAAGCTGTTAATAAAGGATTAGATGAATTAACTGCAACAAAAGTAGCGGCATATCAAAAATTATATGAAGCAAATAATTTAGAGATAGAACAATTAAATACAAGTCTTAAAACGAATGAAACACTTATCTCAAATACACCAAGCTTAAAAAGTGAATCAATTGCAGCAGCAAATAAAGTAACAGCGGCTAATGGTTTAAAACAAAAATCAGATGCCGCAACAGATAATAATGACAAATTATACGACCTTATTGCTGCAACAAAAAAACAGATCGACGCTATTAATCAATTAAACAGCTTAAACAAAAAAGTTAGTAATCAAATTGCAAATAATACTTCAAATACAAACAATACCGTTTCAAATACAACCAATAACACTTCTAACGAAAAAAATACCGCAGCAAATAATATCAATAGTAATGATAATTCAACTAAAACAAATACGGTAACTACAAACAATAACACTATTAACGAAAATACAACGGCTAATAATACAAATACTGCAACAATAGCAAATACAACAAATACTGTTACTGAAAATGTAACGGCAAATAATACAACTACTAATACAGCAAACACCAATACAACAGGTATAAGCTCAACTGCAAAAACAATAGATACTAAAACTATTGCAGTAAGTGAATTAAAAACAAAAGATACAACAGCAACACAAGTTGTTAGTTATTTTGAGAATAAAGAACCAACTGTTCTTAAAAATCCACAGGCAACCCGTTTAAAAAACAATGCGCTTTCTGAGTTAAAAAATACCGAAGAAGAAAATAAAGTTATTGAGAACGAGATAAAAACATTTAAAGAGCAAAATCCAACCACCACAAATACGGTTACACCTGCTGAGCTTAAAACCAAATCTGACGCCTTATTAGTAGAAGCTGAAGTATTAAGCAATAATGCCGCTGAATTAAAAAACAAAGCGAACAACGCTTCGGGAGAAGAAAAAAATAACCTGATAGCGCAGGCAAATGAAGAAGAAAATAAATCGCAAAATAAAAAGATCGAAGCTTCTAACTTAACACAACAAAGTAATGAGATAGAATACACCTCTAATAATATTGCGATCACTGAACTATTAACAAAATTAAAAACAGATAACCCTACTCTCACTACTGATCTTGAACAAAAAAATAATGAAATAAGTATTTTAAAAGAACAGGCAAAAAAATTAAAAGAAGAAGCAAATGCACAAACTAATCCTGCTGCTAAAATAGGTGCTTTAAGCAATGCTGAAGAAAAAGAAGCAGAATTACTGATAAAACAAAATCAATTAATTACCGAGCTAAAAAAACAATACCCGGATTATGTAGTTAAAACTGTAACTCCTGAAAATAATAATTCAACAACTACTTTACCGGCCGATCTTGCTCAAAAACAAAAACAGGTTCAGGATAAACAAACAACTGAATTAACCAATTTAACCAATGCTTTTAGTTTAGAGTATGAAACCGCAAAAACGTATGTTCCAAAAAGCCTGACCACTGATCAAAAAACAGTAAAACAAAATGCTGACGATCTTAATGCTGAATCAAAACGTTTATTGATAAAATCTACTACTGAACAAAATCCAACAGAAAAAGCAAAACTGCTTACTTTGGCTGCTAAAACAGGTGATGCAGCGGTTAACCAGTTAAATAAAATTACAGGTGATAAAATTGTTACTAATAATACTACAACCAATAATAACACAACTGCAAATAATAACACTACCAACCCACGTAATAACAACACTACCACAAACAATAATACTACAGCTAACAATAACACAACTTCAAGTAATAACAACAATACTACAACTAATCCAAGAAATAACAACAACACTACAACTAATCCTGCGGTAAATAATACAAAAGGAACTGTTAAGATAGAAGGCCTTGAAATTGTTTCAGGAAACGCATACAATGCTACAAAACCAATTCCTGTTGATGCAAAAATGCAGGATGGTTTGGTTTTCCGTGTTCAGATAGGTGCGTTTAAAAATCAATTGGCCAACGATGCGTTTAAAGGTTTAAGCCCGTTAAACGGCGAAACAGTTGGCAATGGTTATATCCGTTATACTGCCGGTAACTTTGTTAAGTTTGAAAATGCAAGTGCCGTTAAGAACGATCTTCGTAATTTAGGTTATAATGATGCATTTGTTGTTGCTTACTTTAACGGCAAGCGTATAACCGTTGCCGAAGCAATTGCATTATTAAATAAAGAAGGTAAAACAATTGATAATAATGCTTCAACTACTGCCGGCATTACAGCTAACTCAAACGTGCCAAAAAACACAATTGTAACAACACCAAACTTAAACAACGCACAAGAGCAGGTAACTGTAACAAAAGAATTAGAACAAACCAACAATTTATTATTTACAGTACAAATTGGTGTATACAACAGGCAGGTAACCAAAGGTCAGTTAAAAGGTCTTGGCCCTATTTTTAGCGAAAAATTACCTAATGGCTTGTACCGTTACACCGCTGGTATCTATAGTGATCCTGAAAGATTGTTAACGGATAAGCGCAGGGTAGCCGAAGCTTATGTTCGCGATGCGTTTGTGAGTGCTTACTTAAATGGTAAACGCATAACATTTGCAGATGGTAAAAATAAAACAACTGATTCAACCGTTAAGTTAGAACCACAAAACCCTATTATTTTTCCTAATGGTTTACCTGTTACAAATACACCGGTAAATAACATCTCGGTTACAAATACGCCTGTTGTTAACACACCTGTAAACAATACACCTGCTGTTACAACAACGGTGCAACCATTTACAAATGGTGTTACAAACTATCCTGCAGCAACAGCAGAAAACGGTATTAAAGCTACTGAAGAAGGCGTAAGCTTTAAAGTACAAATTGGCGCCTACAGCAAACAAATACCGAATGATGTAGCTGCAAGATTCTCAGCTATTAAAACATGGCCAATAGAGAATAAACAAATAAATGGCCTATTTATTTATAACGTGGGTAATTTTACAGATGCTAAATTTGCAAAATCATTAAAAGACCAGGCAATCAGTATTGGTATTACTGATGCTTTTATAACCGTTTATAAAGACGGTAAAAAAGTTTATGGCCCTGAAGCTGCAGCTTTATTGAGCAGGTAAAATGAATTCTATCACCGAAATAAAAGGCCTATCTAACCAGGAGTTTGTTGAGAAATATGCCGTACCGGGAAGTATTGGCTTAGTAGGTGGTACACACTTTATCGATAAATCAATAAAGAAATTTCAAAAAAAGATCACCTCACATGGCAACGAAAGTATGTGGTCGCACGCTTTTGTTTTTAACGGAATAAGAGAGGATAAAAAATGGTGGATCCTGGAATCGGATCTTGAATTTTATAAAAAACAAACACGGGTTGGTGTTCAGGAAAACCGCGCTGATAAATACTTTGACAAAGCCGCTTATCCTAATATTGCCATATTGAATTTTAATTTAAGCAAAGAAGATCAGGCAAAAATAATTGCTGAAGGCTTAAATTTATTAGCCGCTAAAACAGAATACAGTATTCGCGAGATATTTGGTGTTTTAATTTCGTTAGCTAATAAAAAAAGAAGTGAAGAAAATTATCTTGCCCGTGAAAATTCATTTTTTTGTTCTGCTTTTGTTCAGCATTGTTACAACGCTATTAATATAGATCTGGATGAAAATGTGTCAACAAAACTTTTAACGCCCGAAGAGATCTACGCAACTAAACAAAATTGTTCAATTACAATTTTATTGTAAAAATTTATTTGATCCTCTTTTCATTAAGCGTGCAAAAACCGATGAAGTTGACCAGCCCAGACCGATTTAAATTGACCACTTGATACTAATTAGTGTTCTATAATATACAAATATTTGTTATATTTGTATCAATTATGGCAAGAAAATCAAAATTAACCCGAACGGTATTAGAAAAAAATTTAGAACGACAACTTAAAAAAGTAAAAG
>JACDED010000095.1 GCA_013816615.1 Bacteroidota bacterium | reverse complement strand
TCTTAATACTGGTAACTGATCCAATAGTTGTATCCTTTACATACCCGTTAACAAATGTAAATGTTGCTTTATCACTTATGTCATCATCAATATATAATGTGCCATTACCCGGGAAAGTGATCTGTTGATATTTGCGGAGGCCGCAATTTGGTTTCGAAATTGCCAGATCATAAATACCGGGTGGAAGATTTGCTATTGTAAAATTACCAACTGCATCGGTTGTTGCAGAGTTTGTTGTTGATTCAACACTTATAGTAGTTGTATTTAAACCTGTTGTATAAGGTGTACCGTATTGATCAAATTGTTTTATTTTACCGGTAATTGTTCCTGTAGTGCCCGTACCGTTAGTGCCGTTAGTACCATTAGTTCCGGCGGGACCTTGAGGACCTTCCACTGCTTCTTTTTTGCAAGAAGCCAAAGTAATTAGGCATAAGGCAGAGAGAATTATTTTTTTCATTTTTAGTTTTTTAAGAACGGTAAATATAATATTTATTTTAAAAGAAAATAAACATAAAAGGGTATAAAATTTAATTTATACCCTTCTAAAAAAAATCAGTAAAAAATTTATTGTGCATTCCAGCCGCCATCAACCGGTAAAGCAATACCAGTAATGGTATTTGCGTGATCTGCTGCTAATAATAATGCAGTTTGCCCTAAAGTTTCCAACGAAACAAATTCTTTTACAGCTTGTTTGTAAAGCATTACTTTGTTTACAACATCATCTGCACTCATATTGTGTGCTTTTGCCTGGTCGGCAATTTGCTTTTCTACCAACGGTGTTTTTACATAACCCGGGCAAATAGCGTTGCAGGTAATATTAAAAGGCGCACCTTCTAAACCTAAAGTTTTTGTAAAACCAACAATACCATGTTTACTTGCTACATAAGCACTTTTAAATTCAGAAGCTACCAATCCATGTGCCGATGCAATATTGATGATACGGCCAAACTTACGTTCTTTCATGCCCGGCCAAACTGCTTTTGATAAATAAAAAGCAGAGGTTAAATTAATACCAATAATAGCATTCCATTTTTCATCAGGAAATTCATCAATCGGAGATACGTGTTGTATTCCAGCATTATTAATTAATACGTCTATTTTTCCAAACTTGGCAATACCATCGCTCACCATTTTACGAAGCTCTTCAGGCTTAAGCATATTAGCATTGCTAAACATAACCTGAATAGCAAATTCTTTACCAACACCATCTGCAATTTCTTGTCCGTTTGGCTCAAGCCCGTTAAAAATAATATTGTATTGTTTTGTTTTTGCAAATTCACGTGCAATTCCTAAGCCAATTCCACTTGTACTTCCTGTAATTAAAGCTGTTTTCATCATAAATAAATTAATATTATGATCAAATCTAATAAAGATTTTTACTTAAAAAAAGACTTTCGCCCATTTAATTACTATTTATCAATTTTATAGCGGTAAATCGATTCAATATCATCTTTCTCCTCGTGAGAAACATTTAATTCGGTAATAAGTCCATTGTTTAAACCATATACCCAACCGTGGATCTCTATTTTTTTTCCCTGGCTCCATGCGGCCTGTACAATTTTTGTTTTTGCAAGATTACGTACCTGTTCTATTACATTTAACTCCGTTAAGCGATCAGCCCTCTTATCTTCATCGGTAATAGCATCTAATTCTGCACGGTGTTTAAAATAAACATCTTTAATATTTCTTAGCCAGTTGTCTACAAGCCCAAATGAGCCTGAGCCCATTGCAGCTCTTACGCCTCCGCAACCAAAATGACCACAAACAATAATGTGTTTTACTTCTAAAACAGTAACTGCATATTCTAATACACTCATTAAGTTAAAATCTGTATGTACTACAACATTAGCAATATTACGGTGTACAAACATTTCGCCGCTTTCAGTACTTGTAACTTCATTAGCAGGCACACGGCTGTCGCTACAACCAATCCATAAATAATCGGGTTTTTGCCCCAATGATAATTTTTTAAAATATTCAGGGTCATCAAATTTTTTTGAAAGTGCGTATAACCTGTTTCCATCTATTAATTTTTGATATGCTTTATCCATTGTCTGTATATTTAATTAATTCTATTTCTATTTTTTTATTTTTTGAAGTGCTTATAAAATCAGAGATCACATCCTGTGAATCCCTGTTCACTGTTTTATTTATACTTCCATCAATTATTACCTTGCTGTTGGGTTTTATATTGTTGAAAAAACGAATCAAATATCCTTTATTAAAAAAAGTAACATGTTGTGGTAATTTAATAAGGTAATATAATTTTCCGTCAATTGTATCACTACTTGAATCAAAAGAAAATTTAATATTATCTCTTATAATAAAGAAAATAGAAACCGCAATTCCTGCTCCTACGCCCTTTAATATACCTAATCTAAGCATTATAACTACAGTAACAATAAAAGGCAAAAACTGTTGTATACCATATTTATATTGTTCTTTAAAAATTTGGAGTTTAGTTAATTTAAAACCGGTTGCAATTAAAATAGCAGCAAGACAGGCGTTAGGAATTAATGCCAGTATCTGTGGAAATGCAATAACACTTATTAAAAGCAATAATGCATGAAAAATAACCGAGAGTTTTGTTTTAGCTCCGGCACCAATATTTGCAGAACTTCTAACAATTACTGATGTTATAGGCAAACCGCCTAATAAACCTGCTACGATATTACCGGTACCTTGCGCTAATAATTCTTTATTAGAGTTTGATTCATTTTTTTCCGGATCCAATTTATCTGTTGCTTCAATATTTAATAATGTTTCAAGACTGGCAACCAGCCCAATTGTAACAACAACTAACCAAAAATTTCCTTTACTGATAAAACTAAAATCAGGAAAAGCAAGATTGGATTTAAGATCCTCAAAATTTTTGATTGTTGGTAAATTAACAAGGTGTTGAGGGTCTACTCTTAAAAATTCATATCCCTTAAAAGAAATCGTAAGTAATATACCAAACACAACAATCAATAATGGTGCGGGGATATTTGAAAAAATTTTACTCTCCTTATAAAAAGGTTTTCCGCAAATGTATAATAATATAAAAGATATAATGCCAATGATCAATGCACCAGGTGTAATAAAATTGACCATGTTGATCAATTCAGTAAAAGAATTTTCTCCATCAAGCTGAAAAAATTCCATATCACCTTCCGGATCTTTATCATATCCAAATAAATGCGGGATCTGTTTAATGATGAGGATTATTCCAATACCGGCCAGCATACCTTTAATGACCGCATTCGGCACAAAGTTACCAATACCGCCAGCCTTTAACAGGCCTAAAATAATTTGCAATACGCCGCCAAAAACAACAGCAGCTAAAAACACTTCATAACTTCCTAAAGTGGCAATAGAACTTATTACAATAAGCGTTAAGCCTGCCGCGGGACCCGAAACACTATATCTTGAACCGCTAAATGTTGTAACCAGAATACCACCTATAACGCCCGAAATAATACCGGAAAATAATGGCACATTACAGGCCATTGCTATTCCCAAGCAAAGCGGCAAAGCAACGAGGAACACAACGATGCCTGCTTTTATATCTGAACCAAATGTTTTTGATCTCATATAAATATTAAAATTTGTTTTATTGTAAAACATAGTTTGTTACGCAAACGTTTGTTAACATGAATGATTTGATTAAAAAATAAGTGAACACCTGAAATGGTGTGCAATAAAAAATTACGCTTTGGGAGGCGGAATACTTATTTTTTGAAAAAACGAATAATAGGAATCTTTAAAAGAAGGGTAAGAATTTGTTTTGGAATTAAGACCTGTAAAATTAAAATCTAAAGAATTGGATATAGCATCTTCACTATCGCTATCAGTTTCATCGCCATCGTTACCGGAAGTATCATTCTCTGTGCCTTTTTTACAAAGCTCTGTTGAATGGTTTTGCGCTTCTTCTTCAAGAATAGGAACATACTGAAATAGTGTATATATCATTCCTGTTAGAAAGATAAAAACAAATATGTATTTGATTTTTTTCACGACGGTAGCAAAACTATAAATTTTTTTGGGAAAATAAAATCTAAAAAACGCAAAAAAACGATTAACACCCTAATTATCTTAAATTAATAGGTAATAACACAGGCAAATAAGGGCTCCTTGCAGCATCATAGTACCATCCAGGATAAAATAATGATAATGGGTTACTTTTTTTAAGTAATTGTTATTTAAGAACAATAAAGTTGTTAATCCTGAAATAACAAACGCAGGTAAAATAAAAGCAAGGGCTGTATTATAATAATGAAAACAACAAAGTATTAAAAAAAGTATCATATAAATATTTGCAAGCTGCAGGGATCTTTTCTCTCCAATAATAAGAGGGATAGTTTGCAGGCCTGCATTTTCATCGCTTTTCATATCGCGAATATCAAAAGGAATGGTGATGGCGAAAACAAAAATAAAGCGTTCAATAAGCATTGTTACTACATGCCATTTACCAAATGTTTCGCCACTCTCAATAATTGGCAATAAAATAGTAGTTGCAGCCCAAACTATAGATATAAGAAAAATTTTCAGGCAGGGAATTTCCCTTAACCTGAAAATTATCTTTTTTGTTTTAAATACAGGTAGCGAGTAAAATAAAGTAATAGCACCTAATGGAAAAAGTGTGATCAACACAATTTTTTTTGCCAATGCCGCAGCAATAATAAAACCCAGTATAGAAGTGCTCACTAAAACATAAAAAGCGATCTTATTGTCTTTTACCCAACTATGTTTTTCATCGTTCAGGGATCCAGGGTTAGTGATTATGGTTATAAGCCTGTGCAAATTGTATTCGAAAATTGTTGCGAAAAAAATAATGAATAAATAGGGGTGTAATTCTGGTTTCATCCCTAATTGAACTTGAGTGCCGAGCGTTAATAAAACTGCAGCCAGTGAAATGTAGATATTTGTATTAATTATGAAATTAAAAAATTTCAAGGTCTATGTTTAATTTATCACATAAAGTTAAATGATTAAACTGATACAAAATTACTTTTCAGGCTAAAATTTTAAAAAGCCACCTGGTATTGTAATACGATCTGCCCTCTTCTGGCACTTTTTGTTTCGGTAATATTACCAGTTGTTGCGTCTGTATTAAATATTGGCCTGCTTTGATAATCAAGGGATAATTTTGAAGTTTGTCCTGCCATTATCCAGTTAACACCAATATCGTATACCATTACAGGATCATTTAATTTTTGGTAATTGGCATAAATTCCCGACATGTATGGTTGTAACGTCCCTTGTTTTTTAAACAGATCTTTTTTAAATAAATAAGCAGCTTGCGCATAAATAACCTGACCGGTTCCAACTAAAGGAAAAGCATTACCTGCACCATTAAAACTGGTAGCGGGCCCGCTTACACCTGTTGCGGTATTCATTACCGCAGCATTTCTGATATAATTTGGGCCAAAATCATAATTTAAAAATGCAGCATAAACTGTAACGGCATTTTGCTTTTCTTTATTTAAATAATAATCAAAAAATACATCGGCGCCAAACTGCTGAAGTGGCGTGTATCTTACAATTGTATCCGTTTCGGAATTACGATAGGCCATTGCATCTTTTTGAAATTGAAATCCTGTGCCAATATTGAAAACACGTTTTTTTCCTAAATACGATCCATTCATATAAGGTGTTTGATTACTTTCCTTATCTAAAAATTGCCACATAAAATAACCCTGGTAATTTATTTCAGGGGCTTTAGCAGAAAAATAAGCCGCATTAGTTGCAGTAACAGCGGCGGAGCCCGTTGGTATTGTTGGAATAGCTGATAAGGAATTTTGAATAGGAAAAGGATTTGCTGCAGATAAACGGTAATCAAAGCGGCTAATTTTACCTTTTGCATAAATACCTAATTTTCTAACGAATTGATCTGTTACATCGTTTGTTGATTCTTCAATTGTTGGCAGATCCATTGCAAGGATACTGCCTACTGAAGAAGATGAAAAGCGAGCCGTACCATTCCATCCACTTAAGCCACCTCCCAATACTAAATAATTTTTATGCACATTATATTCGGCAGTAACGTCATGAAAAAATAAGCCCGTTTTGCGAGCTGAGAAATTATTTAAACTATTAATACCAAATTGAGCATAAAAGAAAACCCTGTCTGTTACCTGCGCCATTGTTTGATAACGTACGCGTCTTAAACCAACATCATAGGTATCATCTTTTGGTGTACCATAAATAGTTGATCCGGGATTATTTTGATTATACCTGAACCAGATCTGTGCAAGGCCTGTGCCTTTAATGTATCGTGTGCTATCATCATTAAGATATATTTTTAAGCCATCTTTAAAACGAAGGCTTGGTAATTGCGCTTTTACATTTATAAAAAACGCAATAAGCAATAACAAAATTATTTTTTTCATTTTGTAAATATTAAGGAGTTAAAATTAAAAAAAAATGGTCTTGCAAAAGCCTCAGCCCAAAAAAGTAATATTAGTTTGGAACAACATAACCAAACGGGTTGAGACTTAGCAAGGATCTTTTGAGCTTAGCGCAATTTCAAAATTCTCGTGGAAGTAGCGGCTCTGCTTAGCTGGCGGTGGTTTTCAAAGCCAATTACTTTTATTTTCCCGTCATTTTCTTTATAATCTTCAACAAGTCCATTAATTGTGATGATCGAAGTGTGATCAACAATTTTGGCCTTGCTCATATCTATTATAACATTTTTGCCTTGAGGAATAGTTGCAAATATTTTTTTGAAACCTAAAATATTTGAAAAGACCAAACCATTAGTTGCCTTTAAAACATAATTATCTTCATTTTGTTTGATCACTTTTGCATCTGATTTAAAAAGTGCTGATACGGCAATTCCATTCTTAAGATTAATGATCAGTTCTAATAAAATACCCGAACCAACCCCCATTAAAAGATCTGTTGCGATGGTAACAAGTATGGTAACACAAAAAACAACTAACTGCTCCTTACCAATATTGAACGTGTGAACAAATTGTTTAGGATGCGCTAAGCGGAAACCAACAAAGATCAACATAGCCGCTAATGCTACGTTAGGGATCATTTCAATAAATTGAACACCGGCTAAAACGGCAAGCAATAAAAATAACCCGTGGAAAAAATTCGCCCAACGTGTTCTTGCACCATAATTTACATTTGCCGAACTACGCGCTACTTCGCTTATCATTGGCAAGCCACCTAATAAGCCGCATAATGTATTTCCAATGCCAACCCCAATAAGGTCTTTATCATAATCGGTTTTGCGTTTAAAAGGATCCATACCATCAACAGCTTTTGCTGTAAGTAAAGATTCAATGCTTCCTATCAAAGAATATAAGATCACAAATTGAATAAATGCAGCAGTGTGTGTAGTTATACCTGAAAAATCAACATTAAACACACCGTTTTTAAAAGCATCTGTAATACTTCCTATTTTTACTAAAGCATAACTTGCAATTTCTCCATCTGTTTTAATGTGTAATGCAAAGCCCAAAGGAATTGCAACAGCTAATACAATTAACGGTGCCGGAATTTTTTTGATCTTCTCATGTTTAATATAACTCATAATGATCATGATCAGCAAACAGGCAATACCGATTTCTGCAAGATGAGCATTCTCATGCATAATGCTGGCCGGTAACATCCCTAATAATTCTATAGGTGCTTTACCTTTCAGCTCAGCAGGATTAATTCCTAAAACAAGGTGTAATTGTTTTGCCATAATGATGATTCCAATAGCTGCTAACATACCATGAATGGCCGCACTTGGGAAAAAATCTGCAAGCCTGCCTAATTTTAATACGCCAAATAATATTTGTATTAAAGAGGCTACAACAATTATTCCCAGCGCAAGATGCCAGCCAATTTCGCCATCGCCCATAGCAGTTACCGAACCGCTTGCTATAACTATTAGTCCGGCAGCAGGGCCTTTAATAGATAAACGTGAGCCCATAAAAAAGCTTACAACCACGCCACCAATAATTGCAGTTACTAATCCAAATATTACAGGAAAGCCTGAAGCTTTTGCAATACCCAAGCTTAATGGCATGGCTAATAAAAATACAAGAAAGCCTGATAAAGCGTCTTTTGTGAAATTTTCTTTTAACCCTGCAAGCCCATCTGCTGGTATATATCTTTTTGTTTTTTCGTTTGACATAATTTTAGATTTTTATATTAATATTTTAATGAATTTATTTGTCTTGATAACACGTAAACTCTACAAGCGTAGAGAACGGTGACTTATAAATAATAAAGATTTAAATATTAATCCTTTCTTTGTTTTGATAAAAGGAGTAAAGAGATCAATTGAAAGTTGAATACTGGTATGGTCATATAAAAAACAAACCGGTGATAAAAAAGTAGTATCAAAGTGATCATCAATATCTCTTTCTTCTTCGAAAATAAGTTCCGGGCCTTTGGCCAGATCTTTTTTTCCGGTGATAACTTCTGTTTTTTTATGCAAAGAAACCGAGTGTGAAGAGATCTCTAAACCTATTATACCTATAAATGCTAACAAAGTTAAGTAGCAGATGAAGCAGCAATATATTCTTTTCAATTTCATTTTTTATAAGTCAATTTATTTTTATGAAGATCTGTATGGTGTTTCGTGATACGTTTTAACATGCGGGCCAAGAAAAACACGCGCATATATTCTTACCAATGCTAAGCCGTCAATAATAAAGCTCAGTGTTGTAAATAGCGCCAGTACATACTGATCTTCATGAATGTGACTGAAAATAAGATCCTCACCAATAAATGTTGGAGTAATTGGAAAGCCTGTTAAACCTAAACAAGCCAGTAAAAAAATAAACGCAAGCTTAGGATGTTCATAAGCATGACCGTAAAACTGGTTAAGATCAATGTTTTTTTCTATTGATTTTAATTTGTTAAGGCAGATGTAACCAACTGCTCCGGCAACCACAATACCACTTAAATAAAAATGAACCTGACTGTAAGTGAAATTTTCATTAAACGATATGGCAAGAGCAACCCAAAAATGATTCATGATGACCAATATCCAACTTAACATTACATTTTTTCTTTCTGAGAAAGATTTTAATACCATCATCAAGCCTATCAATGAAAAGAAAGCCGGCAAATATTCATGTATCTCTTCGGGCATATTAGGCTTGGTGTACAAACAGATTAAACCAATTACATAAGCAGGAATAAAGAAAATAAACAAACGCTTAAGCGTTAAAAAATTTAATTTTTTGCCTAAACGTTTTAATGGATTCCAAAGTATAGTATACATGAATGAATCAAGATTAAATTCTTTTATACTTAATAAGTAAATAGAATATTCTATTTTTTTTGGCCACGAATCTTCAATAGTTAAAGGGCGTGGAACGTAATTATAAAATTGCTCGCGTATAAGATAACTTACTACCGATGGCGAAACCAATAACTGATACGTTCTTAAAAAAGCATTACCTGCAAAATGTATTAACGCAAGATTCTCAAGTCCTAATGCCGCTTCAATAAATATTAAACCAATTTGTGATGCAGAAGAATAGGCAATTTGACTTTTTACTGAAGATTGTACGCGGGCAATTAATGAGGTAATAACACTTGTTGCGAACCCTAAGATCCCAATTAGTATTCTCACGGAGTATTGATTTTCCCACAGTTGGTAAGTACGTAATAAAAGAAAAACACCTAAGTGAACAGATAAGGATCCGTAAAAAATAGCACTTGATGGCGTTGGACCCTCCATGGCCCTTGGTAACCACGATGAGAATGGCAATTGTGCAGACTTTGCAGCTGCCGTTATAAGAATCATTATCGAAATAAAAATACCTATCAAACTATGGTTTTCTAATTGCGAATGTATCAACTCATCATTTTGTAATTGTATGAACGTAATGTTTTGGTGCCATAAGTGATGGCTCATCCACATAGCAAGAATAATTCCAAGATCGCCGATGCGGTAAACTGTAAATACTTTTAAGGCGTTTTTTACAGGTAGATACCTATCACGGTAAAACGCAATTAGTAAGAATGAACAAATACCCAAAATTTCCCAACCCATAAAAAGTGTTTCGAGGTTGCCTGCAAAAATGGTAACATTATAGCCTACATAAAAGAATAAAAGTGAATTGAAAAAACGCTTGTATCCGCTTTCACGATGAAGGTACGCCCTGCTGTAAATAGTTACCATAAACGTAAGCAAAGAACCAACGAAAAAATAAACGGCCGTGATCTTATCAAACAAAAAGTCAACATAAAACTCATAACCTGTAGTTTTAAATAGTACAATGTCTTTAAAGTTTAATGTTTCATGGCCATTCATTACCCAATAAATAACATAAGCGAAGAAAGTGATGAAGTGTATACCAACTGTTAAGAAGGCAATGCTCGAGATAAGTTTTTCATTTTTGCCTGATATAAAAAGACTTAGTAAAAAACCTATAAGAGGAATAAATATGAAAATATGAAATAAGGACTCTGTTGTCATTTTAATATTATTTAATTACGTGAACCGAAATATTGTCTGTATGTTTTTCCAGGAGTGGTGTTATATCATCAACTATTTTAATGATCTGGGTATCGGGCTCATAACTTTTGAAACTGCCATTTTTAAAAACGTAAAATTCACGCGTTTCAGGATCGATGACTACAAGATTTACCCATTCATTAATGAACCATTCATACATGGCATCAACCGATTTTATTGTTTTTAAAACAACATCCGGAAAATGTTCTACAATTATCAATAAACGAATAGGCTCGTGAACCTCTATCATCTGACTTGGCAGGCCGGGACGAAGGTCTCCGTCAATACCATTAGCCACACCAAATAAACCCATAACATTATGCGGTAATTTTGTACCGGCGCCCAGCTTTTGATTATCCACCCTTGAGAAAAAATATTCAAGATTAATTCCACCACAAACCGGACCTAGGGGTTTCATAATATTTACTAGGATCTTTCCTTCGGGGTCTATCTTGTGATCGTACGAATTTGTAAAAGCCCGTCTGTCTAAAAAAATTTTTTTTGTGAGTTCTCTGTTTCCAACAATGCAAAGCGCATTTGTTGCGTGGTTTAATTCCGGTCTTGGTTCAAATAAAGACACCGAGCGCGTTAATATCTTTTTGTGGATCTTTTCAGCACTTGATTTTGTATCGATAGAGTCAAACCTTCTTGATCTTTCTTTTGAATTAAGATCAAGACCTTTTGTAAATGTTTGAACATTCTTTGAATGAATAGTTTGGTTTACACTATTAAGCGATCCTTCATCGTAAAATACTATTTCGTCACGTGTAGTGTCGTGTAAGCCACCAATAAACTGGGTTTCAGCTGGAATGATCATCCCTTTTGTTTTCAAGATCTCTCTTACTTTAGGGTGATTAGCCATAAATGAAACTACCCTGGCATTAACGGATCCGGGCCTGCCGCAACAAGCACCACAATTATATGCAGCATAATGTGGGTTATTTACACTGCTTGACCCATGGCCTATTACATATACAATAGGAGCGAAGTTTTTTATCAAACCAATACTTTGTAAAAGTGCATCTACGCGGGTTGCCATTTCTTCATAAGTAAAGCCAACCTGTAAACCGTTTACATTTGGTTGTTCATCTTTATGTTCAATGCTTAATTGTGATAATCTATCCATATGGCTAAAGGATGAGGCTGTAGCCGGGCTTATGGATGGCCTGAAAATATTTATAAATAAACGAAAAGCCGACCAAAAACCAATTGTCTGAGAAATTAACCAGCCTCTGAATAAACCATGCGTGTGTTTTGCAAAGTGCACATCTTTTTTTCTTTCTCCTTTAATACCAATTTCTTTAATTAAAAATTTTGGCATAACAGGTGCTGGGCATTGTTTTGTATACGATTTCCCATGTTCAGGCTGAAAATAAAATTCAACACCAAAAAAGCCAGGAGTAGAAAATGTTTCACAATTAGGATCTAGTTTTTCAAGATAATCGCGTAACGAAGTTTCTCGGTCATCAATACAAAACATAACCTGGAAACTTTTGGTAAAGATTTCTTTTTTAGTGACCATTCCGGATCTGATGCCTGTTAGTACTTCGTCGTAATAACTCCATTCATAAGCCTCTTGCCATAAAGAAAAAACTTCATTTAACTCTGTCTCTTCTACTTCTGCAAAAAGATCAACAGGCTTGGTTTCTAAACGCATTGCTAGTGGCGACCAGATCTTATCAAATTTATGATCAAGAGCATCTATTTCTAATAAAAGCTCAAAAGTGATGAGATCTTTAAGGGAGATTTTCTTCGGATCTAATAAAGTTTCAGGTTGATCTTCAATTGTTGATGCCATGCCCGACCAGCCCTGGTGCGCAAATTGCTGATCAAAAATGTATTGCTTGTACAACGATTCGTCGCCCACAATCAGTTTTAAAAGATCTTTTATCTCGCAACTGTTGTTTAATAATAGATCTCTGGCTCTTTGAGTTTTAAAAAAGCTCGAATAGGTATTTCTTTCCATCTCTTTTATTGAAGCAAGAAATCCTAGTTCATGTGCCGGAAAATTCCAAATAGCAATGCCCTGGTCGAGATAACTACATAAAACCCTGAAAAGCGTTGGGTGTATCAAAAGATCGAGATCGATATTGTATTCTTTTTTCCAATTGCTACGTAATTGACCAATTCGCGGATCACAGCGTATGGTATATGCTTGTAATGCTAATTTTTCTTTCCATATTTTTATATTCTCTTCGCCTTTTTTATTTGCAATTATTTTTTCAAGTATTGTATCAGAGATCTTTTTTGTGTGATAAAGTGAGCGGAATTCAGGTAAGGAAAGAGAGACAGAATAGCCGAAAATTTTATTTGCTTTTCTAAGGGCCGTAAAAAAGGGAAAATTTTGAAAAGCATGTAACGTATTATGATGAATGAAATCTTTAAGTGGGGCTTGCGCCGGCAAATAGTGCTTCAACTCATGCAGTACCTGATGTTCATTAAATGAAGAAATTGATGATTCCATTTTTGTAAAAAAATTAATTGTTATTATTTTTTTTGAAACAAAATATCGGCTTAGAAAAGCCAATAACACATCCTAGAAAAGAAGTGTAATGAAATTATCAGATACGGAAATTACCAACCGAAAGATAAATCGGGTTGGTGAGTTTTTCTGAAAAAGGACTGACAGAAAAATATTGCGAAGGTATTGAAGTTGCCTGCGAATAATTAATTAAAAACGGTAAAAGAACTGCAATCAGCTCAAAATCACTCTCTGTTTCATTCTCGTTTTCTTCAAATAATAACTTAAAAGAAACGGAAGTATTATCTTTTTGAGTTGAAAATTGATGTTCTGAATGAAATGCACTTGTATTATCAGAAGAATTTGAAAAACTGCAGTACGACATTAAAATGAATGAGCCTAAGAAAAAAATCAGGTTGAATAGGCAGAGATTATGTTTTTTATTTTTCAAATTAAAAGTCAAATGTAGTCAAAATTATAGAGTTTGGATATTTATTTAATTTTTTTTAAGGTTTCATATCTAAAAAGCTTGTACAAATATTACTTTTTTAATGTTTAATTTTGCCTTATGCGTTTAAAATCAACACTTTTTTTAGGAGCTTTTTTAATAAGCTCTGTTTCTTTAAAAAGCCAAAACATGGCGGTTAAAAGTCTTAAAGAAGATATCTCTTTTTTAGCTTCAGATAAATTAAAAGGGCGGGGAACCTCTTCACCAGAAGAATTAATGGCCGCTGAGTACATAGCGCAAAAATTTAAGAAATTGGGCCTTATTCCTTTTAACAATACATATTTAAAACCTTTCAAGTATAAAAAAAGTTCAAATCCACACGATACATCTACCGCGGATATTAAAGAGAAAACAGCCAATAATGTAGTTGGATTTTTAGATAATAAAGCACCGTATACAATTGTTGTTGGTGCTCATTATGATCATTTAGGGCTTGGGCACGACCATAATAGTCTTGATGCAAATCCGGATGGCAAAATTCATAACGGAGCCGATGATAATGCCAGTGGTACAGCAGGTGTTATTGCTTTAGCCGAACATTTTAGTAATAATAAACTAAAAGAACCTTTTAATTTTTTGTTCGTCTGTTTTAGTGGAGAAGAGTTGGGTTTATTAGGTTCAAAAAAATATTGCGAAGATCCGGATATAGAATTAACAAAGATCAATTACATGGTAAACATGGATATGATCGGACGTTTAAATGATTCTACAAAAAAATTGCTTGTGTATGGTGTTGGCACTTCCCCTGTTTGGGTGCCTTTAATAGATTCGATTAAAACTGTTTTTAGTATTAAAAAGGATAGCAGTGGAATAGGGCCAAGCGATCAAACTTCATTTTACTTAAAAGATATTCCGGTGTTGCATTTTTTTACCGGACAACATAGCGATTATCATAAGCCCGGCGATGATATTGAAAAAATAAATTACAAAGGTGAGGCCGAAGTGCTTGAGTACATTGCAAAGCTAATTGAAAAAACATTTAACCATAACAAATTAAGTTTTAGCAAAACCCGCATACCCGATACAGGTAAAGGGAGTTTTAAAGTAACAATGGGTGTAATGCCAGATTATGCTTTTGATGGTGAAGGAATGCGCATTGATGGTGTTACCGATGGCCGTCCGGCTAATAAGGCCGGGATCTTAAAAGGCGATATAGTAAAAAAGATCGGTACCGTAGATGTAAAAAACGTTCAGGATTACATGAAAGGCCTTTCTGAATTTAAAAAAGGTGACACCGCACCCATAGAGATATTGCGTAATGGCCAAATAAAAAAGATGAACGTGACTTTTTAATTTGTGTTGTTTTTACGCATGTTGGCATAATATTTCTACAAATTTTTTTTTGTTAATTTCTTCTAGTGTTTTTCTTTCCTTTATTCATAGGGGTTTAAGCCTAAAATGACGTGATTTTGAACGTGGCAGGGTATTGGTAGTTAATAAGCAAAGAAAGAAAAATGAAAAGGCTCTTGATCTTCATAACTGTAATGCTTATTGGAAATGCTCTTTTATCTCAAAATATAAATAGCGCAGAAAAAGGATCTAAAATTTTGCTTACAAAAGCACCAAAATTAATTAGCGAAAAATTCAACAATGAATGTCCCGGAATAAAACCCAAATGGTATAAAGAAGGGGATAAATATGAAGCTATTTATTCAGACGGCACAACAAAACTCAACCATTCTATTACATTTGATAAAACGGGTACAATTGAAAGCAAAGAAAGTGAGTTAGACTATAAAGAATATCCTGCTTCAATCAATCAATATTATAGCCGACGATTTCCTGAAGAAAAATACAGGATCATACAGTGCGAGGCATCAACGGGAGAAAAATATTATTATTCAAAACGAAAAAACGAAATTATAAAATTCGACACAAGCGGAAATTATATTTCAAAAAGATAAACAAAGCCTCCGGGGAAACTATTATTCATCTTTAAGATGAAATACGGATCCGAAGCCTGATAAAAAAGGGAGTACAAGGTACTTCCTTTTTTATTTTTATAAATTTTGTGTTTTTTGACTGGCGTTTTTGCAATAACTTTATGTAAGGAAATGCCAAAACTTTATTTCAATAATCAACGTTATGCCGATCTTCCATTGCATTATGGAAAAGTACCACCATGGCTTGCCGAGCGTATGAGTAAATTGGGAGGCGCCATTATTGAGGCTGTTGTTTTAGAATACGGAAGATCCGAAGTCTTAAATAAATTAAGCGATCCTTCCTGGTTCCAGGCGTTTGGCTGTGTGTTAGGAATGGACTGGCATTCGTCAGGGATTACAACGTCTGTAATGGGCGCATTAAAAAAAGCACTTAATCCAAAATTTAATGAGCTGGGTATTTATATTGCCGGCGGTAAAGGAAAATATTCACGACAAACACCCGCAGAATTAATTGCTTTATCTGAAAGAACAGGTTTAAATGGCGACGAATTAGTACGCTCTAGTAAATTAAGTGCGAAGGTTGATAATACTGCAATACAGGATGGCTTTCAGCTGTACCTGCACACTTTTATTGTTACGGATGAGGGCGAGTGGGCAGTAGTGCAGCAAGGTATGAATAATGATAACGGTATGGCGCGAAGATATCACTGGCACTCCACACAATTTAAATCGTTTATAAAAGAACCTCATACTTTTATTTATGGAAAGAATCAGGGGCAAATATTAAATCTAACTGATGCATTAGCAGATGAAACAAAATCAGGAATATTATCTCTTGTAAAGGAAGGACCAAAAATAATTGTACCGGAAGTAACAAAATTAATTATGCCAACACATCATGATGTTAGAGCAGAAGATGTTGATATTAAAAGATTAGGAAGCGTTTTGGCGCTTGCTCATGAACGCGAGACAAAAGATTTTGAATCACTATTATTGTTGGAAGGGGTTGGGCCCCGTACGATCCAATCAGTTGCCCTGGTCAGCGAAATAATTCATGGTACTGCTTCGCGCTTTACCGATCCTGCGAGATTTTCTTTTGCACATGGAGGTAAGGATGGACATCCATTTCCTGTGCCAACAAAAGTATACGATCAAACTATAGATATATTAAGGATGGCTGTTGATAAAGCAAAAATTGGTGAAACAGATAAACAACAGGCCATTAAAAATCTAACCCTTGCCGCACAGTTAATAGAGCAGAATTTTGTGCCAAATGCTAATTTTTATAAATTAATTGAAAAAGAAAAAAACGAAGCCTATAAATATGGCGGCAGAACTGTTTTTGGAAAAAGTAAACCACCAAAAAATAATCCTGATCAACTTGATCTTTTTAAATGATCATTTATTTATTACTTCCATATTATCCAGGTCATAATGATCATTTGATAATGTGAAATTTAAACCTTCAATGAGATCAAAGAATTCTGCAAGACTTATGTTTTCTATCTTAAATTTTTTCACTAAGATCTTACCAGGATGCAATGTGCTTATTTCTTTTAATTTATCTTCAAGATAAATAGTAACAATAAATTCTTTTTTGGCATACACGCGTACTGCCACTATATGAAAACGTTGCGGGTCGTAATGTAATATATGTTTGGCACAAAAAGTTTCTATACCAGAGTTAGCATAAAATTTAACTGATATTTTACCTCCATAATCGTTTTCCATAGTTCAAAGGTTATCCTCAATAATTATTTTTCTGCAAGATTCAGCTGCATTCCTGCAAGCTTCAAAACATTTTTTACAATGTTGCATATCAGCATGTTTGCCGCACTCTTCTGCGCATAGCTCGCATAAGTTTTCGCAGGCTTTACAAAGCATTTGAAAATTATCCGCTCCAATAGAAAGTATTCTTGCTGTTGCGGTGCAAATAACCGAACATTCACGCGTTAACAGAATGCATTTGGTAAGCATTTTGGACTGCTCTTCAAACAAAGATTCGGTGGCGCAATTCTCACATTCAGCGGCACAATCATAACAGGCTTCTATGCATTTTTTTATATAATCCATATGTTGTTTAATCTAATTGCATACCAGACTTTCCTGTATATAAAAACCTTATTTAATCTAAAAGGAGAAATGAATTCTATACTTTGGGAAAATAAACAAGTGGCATGAGATTATTATACTTATTAAATAGAATAAAAGACAACCTGCTCCAAAAATTGGAAAAGTAAATTTTAAATAACACAAGTTTTTTTATACCTGATCAAAATTCCCTCTAAGATCTTTGCGTTTCGATGAACGATGGTCTTGTTTTTTGTACCGGTTTAATTGCGGATAGTTTTCTGTTTCATCAAATTCATCATCAAATTGAGAAAAGTTTGAATTTGTTTTCTTTTTTGAACGTGCTTTGAAATTTTTTTCTAACAACGAATTCCAATCCAGTGTGCTTAATGATCCCATTTTGTTAAGTTTTAGATTATTTAAAACTCAATTTTAATACCATTTGTTTTATATACTAAAACACTTAAAAAAAGTATTTATTTTCTACAGCACTGGGAAAATCGTACTCATTTAGCATTTAAATTAGTGTAACGGCATTTTAAAAATTGGGAGAAAAACTAAATTAAAATGCATTAATATATAATTTAAAAAGAAAATGATAGTGAGGTAGTAATGAAATAATTTTCAGTGCTTGGTTTATTATCCAGTGAAAAGATCTTATCAATACTACTTAATCCTCTTCCTTCAATACGGAACATCACATTACTTGCTGGTAAATAATCTAAATTTAAAGAATAACCGAGTACTTGAAATCCGTTTTTAGTGCCAGTGGCAATAATAACACCATTTTCATCCACATAATATTCGCCCCTTGCTGCAATTCTAATTTTTGAAGTTGGTTTGTACTGTAATAATAATACGGGCGCATACCAATTAGCATAAGCGCTACTATCTTTAACCTTTTGCTGAATTCCCACATCAAATCCGGCAATGATTCCAATTTTTTCAGTTACCTGAAATACACAATAAAAATTATTAAAGTGCCTCCAAAGCTTTAAACTATCAGGTTGCTCGTTGCCAGTGTAAGTACTCCAGTTTATAATAACGTTTGAGATTGGCTTATAAGTGATTTGTGTTCCACCGGCTGAAGTTTGATTTCCAGGAATCCGTTGTATACGTTGCCATCCATTAAGGTACAGGACTGATAAATATAATTTATCGTTCTTTGTAGTATAACCAAGTTTAACGCCTGCTTCATAATACGGAGAGTTGTCACCCAAAATAGAACGGGTTAAATTCCAACAGTCTTTTCCAACGGCACTTTCAAATCCGAGATGAGAGGGCATTATTCCAATATCAAGCCATAAGTTTTTTTTCTTTGTGAGTTTAAAACCTGCGTTGGCTTCAAAAATATTTCTTAATAATGTTTGCTCTCCGGCTAGATTATAATGCGCATATGTTCCGGCCATTAACGCAAAATTGCCTCTCATACTAATTAGTGTTCTATAATATACAAATATTTGTTATATTTGTATCAATTATGGCAAGAAAATCAAAATTAACCCGAACGGTATTAGAAAAAAA
>JACDED010000200.1 GCA_013816615.1 Bacteroidota bacterium | reverse complement strand
CAACTGGTAATACCCGGGCGTATTTTTTGTAAATGTTTGTAGTGCGGTGCTTTCTCAACAATTTTATCGATGTAAAATTGTCTCTCAGGGCGTGGACCAACAATACTCATATCACCAAGCAACACATTTAAAAATTGCGGGATCTCATCCAAACGCACCTTTCTTAAAAAACGGCCAATAGGTGTAACACGCGGATCATCTTCTTTTGATAAAGCCGGTCCCATTTTTTCAGCATCTTCAAACATGGTACGGAATTTAATAATATTAAAAGGCTTGCCGTGAATACCAACACGCTCTTGCCTGAAGAACATCGGCCCTTTTGAACCCAGCTTTACTAAAATGCCAAGCAGCAAATATAACCAGCTAAATAAAATTAAAACAATTATAGAAATAAAAACATCTATAAAACGTTTAACGGAAATTTGCCATTCGGGAATTATTTGATTTTTAATTTCAATTAAAGGGGTTCCTAAAATTGTATTCATTTTTACGTGCCCACTTAAAATATCGTACATATCGGGAATGATCTTAATAATGATGCCCATATCGCTAAGATCGTTAACGATATTTTTTATGTATTCATGTTCCCAGCTTTCTAAAGCAATAATTACTTCTTCAACTTTGTATTTTTCGATTATCTCTTTAATATCTTCATATTCTCCTAAGTGAGGTAATTCGTTTTTTAAAACATCAGAGTAACCATTCTTTCCTTCAATGTGCAAAAAGCCCACAAAGGCATTACCAATACCGTATTTAAGTGCGTTTATTTCTTTAAACATTTTTAAGGCGCGCTCGTTACTTCCAATTATTAATGTATTGAAACCAAATTTTTTCTGGTGGATCTTTTTATTTGTGTAAGAAGATAAAAAGAAACGGCTGAGTGCAGTAAAACCAAAGTGTGCAGCAAAAAGTACAAAGTATAATTTGTAATACAATTTGTAAGAAGCAACTTCATCATCCAATAAAACAACGAAGAATAAAACGGTAACACCAACAATAGAGGTTGTTAAGATCTGTACAAACTCATTGATACGTGATTTACGAAGAACGTTATTGTATGAGCCGTACAAATAATAAACCAATACCCATATTAACGGTAAAATAACAATGCTAATAAAGAACTGGTGATCGAATATCTCGGTAGAAGATGTACCATTCTTAATTGGATCTATCTGAGTTTTACGATAAATGTTGAATAAGGTCCACGCCAAACCAGCAGATAAAAAATCGGCAAAGATGTAATAGAATGTGCGTAACCGTAAGCTCATTTACAGGTATACAAGTTTTATATTATCCAAAAACATTTTAGGATAAGGTGTTTCAGTGGATGACACTAAACGGAAATAAACTTTTTGATTAGTAGAGTAGGGTGTGCGATTTACAGCATCGGCTAACTGGATGTAGATTTTATTCCAGGTATCGGATGGAGAAACAAATAAAGTTGATTTTGAAGTAACGCCGGATACAATCCCAACTTCAAAACGCTCGTTACATTTGTAATTTATTTCTAAATAAACATTCGATGAGCCCATTGGCATAGGATAAGCAATTGATGATTCAAGAAAAGCCTGTTTGCCGGCACCTGTAAGGCCTATCTCGGCGCTTTTTCCTTCAAAACAATCGGCAGGGGCTGCTTGTTTCCAGGTGGTATCAGTATGATTTTCTGTATCAGATGACTTTACAAGTGTAACTCCATTGCTATCAAAATTTTCTAACCACGCAAAAGTAGTACTTGCCATATATTTAAAAGTTAATGGAAGTTCAATGACTTTACCATTTGGCACCAGTGTATCAATCGTAATAAAATCGTAAAATGGCCAATACAAACGCGTGTTACTGATGCCGTTATTTTTTATGCCTCCAAAAATATTGATCTTCACATTTTCACCTTTTGAAATAACAGGCAGCAAATTACCTGCCGGATAAACGCCCTGGAACTTTCCATCAACATATAGCCACAGATCGGTTATTTTATGGGTACCCGAACCCTGGTTAGGAGTTGCCGTTGTAGTTTTTACAGAAATAAGAGTTGGTTTAATAAAAAAAGCAGCATCAGAAGGGACGTGTTTTTTGCAAGAATTAAGTAAAAACAGATTTACCAATAAAATCGAAAATAAATGAAACCTCATGCCTGCTGTGATCCTACGTGTGATTAACCAAAAATATGAAATAAATGAATTCAAAAAGAAACAATCTTACAATTTTAATTTTTCTTCTATTTCTGTGGCTAGTTCTAATACTCTAATGGCCTCATCAATACCAACGATTGTTTTCTTATTCGAATTGATACAATCGTGTAACGCATTTAATTCTTCATTTATTGCGTTTGTTGGTAAAATTATTGGGTGTTCGAATATGACCTCTTTTTTTGATTGACCATTACCGGGATCAATAACCAGGTTTTTTGAATTTAAAGGCGCGTTTTTGAGCTTAACTACTTCGGTTATCTTATCTAAAAGGTTAATGCTTACAAATTGATCTTTGGTAAAAACCCTGAATTTACGGGTGTTTTTAAAGGCCATACGATTGGTTGTAATATTTGCCACGCAGCCGTTTTCAAATTCGATGCGCGCATTTACAATATCAGCGGTTTTGCTCACAAGATCACAGCCTGAAACACTTATACGTTTAACATTGGCTTTAACAATGCTTAAAATAAGATCAAGATCGTGGGTCATAAGATCAAGAACCACTGAAACATCGGTACCGCGCGGATTGTATTGCGCCAGGCGGTGAACCTCAATAAATTGTGGATCTTTTAAATAAGGTTTTGCAGCTATAAATGCAGGGTTAAAACGCTCTACATGGCCAACCTGAAAATAAACGCCGGCCTCGTTAATATAACTTTGTAATTGTTTTGCCTCTTTAATATTGGCGGTAACCGGCCTTTCAATAAAAACATGCCGGCCATTAATAATTGCCTGTTTGGCAATTTCAAAATGTGTATTACCAGGTGTAGCAATAGCTACAACCTCAACATTATCAAGTGCTTCCTGTAAATTTGAGAATGCTTTTAGATTATATTGAGCAGCAAGGTCTTTACACAATTTTTGATCTATATCGTAAACGCCTACAAGATCCCAGTTTGGATTTTCGTTTAAAAGCTTTAAGTAAACTTTACCGATATAACCCAAACCAACAAGTACAATTTTATTTATCATAAGAAGTCTCAAAACTAACGGTTTTAAAAAAACAGATGTTAGTAATTTATTTTAAATATTAACATTGCATGTTTATTACCGCGTAGCTTTACATTCTAACAATATTTACAGTGTTTTACAACGTTTCTAAAGAGGATGAATATTTATTTAAGGGCAAGCGTAAGCGTTTAGTAGAGCAATTGCGGCTTAAAGGCATTAAAAGCGAAAAAGTTTTAGCTGCTATTGAAAAAATACCCAGGCATTTATTTTTCGATCCAACAACAGGCAGGCCTGCTTTGTTGGATCATGCTTATAGTGATAAAGCTTTGCCAATAGGGGCGGGGCAAACTATTTCGCACCCGTATACGGTGGCATTTCAAACAGAACAATTAGAAATTGGCAGCAGTGAAAAGATACTGGAGATAGGCACAGGTTGTGGTTATCAAACGGCTGTATTGCTTGAAATGGGAGCTAAGGTATATAGTATTGAAAGGCAGAAAACACTTTTTGATAAAACAAAATTGTTTTTACCATACATTGGTTACCAGGGTGCAAAATTAATTTATGGCGATGGTTATAAAGGCTTACCACAGTTTGCGCCTTTTGATAAAATAATTGTAACGGCCGGCGCGCCGTATATACCAAATGATCTTTTAACACAATTAAAAGTGGGTGGTATTATGCTTATACCTTTAGGAGAGGGCGATACACAGGAAATGGTTTGGCTTAAAAAAATAAGCGAAACAGGTTTTGATAAGAAGATATTGGGAAACTTTAAGTTCGTACCCCTATTACAAAATAAATCAGGTAATTAACATTAGTTTGTTGACAATACCTTGTAAAATCAAACCTGATATTTATGAAAGTATTATATTTGTGCTAGTTTTTATTTAAACAATAAACTTAAAAAAACAACTATGAAAAAATCAATTGCACTAGTGGCATTAGCGTTTGGAGTTACCAGCGCCTTTGCACAAGATTTAACTTCAAAAAAAGGAGAGCCAATGTTACCTGAAGCAGGTGACTGGGCAATAGCTATAGATGCTACACCTTTTTTAAATTATGCAGGTAACATGTTCGGAAAAACAGCAAACAATACTGCTCCAACATGGAACTTTTTAACGAGTAACCAAATAATTACCGGGAAATACTTTAAAGATGCTTCAATGGCATATAGAGCTTCCTTAAGAATTGGCTTAACCAGCGATAAAGAACGTAAGATGGTTCAAGACAGAGCTGCTGCTGCTGCTTCTTCTCCAACAGCTAACGGTTATCCAGCTGCTGAAGCTATGAAAGAAAATGTTTGGAAACATTCAAACACTGTAATTGGTTTATCTGGCGGTATTGAAAAACGTAAAGGTAAAACCCGTTTACAAGGATTTTATGGTGGTGAAGTAGGGGTATTTGCTAACATGAGCAAAGAAAAATTTGAATATGGTAACTCTTTAGCTGCTACAAGTTCTGCTTCTACTAACGTTAACGTTGATCCTACTGATGATGGTTTTGGTGGTTCTGGTAACATTGGAACTCCTGCAATTGGTGGTTTAATTGGTTCTGCACGTGCTACTGAAATTAAACACGGTACTGTATTCTCTTTTGGGGTTCGTGGATTTATTGGTGCTGAATACTTTATATTACCTAAAATAAGTATTGGTGGAGAATTTGGTTGGGGTCTTGGTATCTCTTCTGTAGGAAAAACTACTACTACTTGGGAATCAGTTGGTAACAACGGTAATCCAACAAATACTACAAACACAGTTGGTACAACTACTATCGAAGGTTCTAAAAATGGTGGTTTCGCATTAGACACTGATAATTCTACAGGTATGTGGGGTCCAAGTGGTTCATTACGTTTAGCTTTACATTTCTAAATAATAAATACTTTTATTCTAAAGCCTCTCAAGCAATTGAGGGGCTTTTTTTGTTTTATTAATTTTCAATTAGTAACTATTGTATTAATATGCAATTTTTAAGGAGTTACAATAGTTTTAGTTAAATAGTTTGGTTTGTTAATGTGGAGATTCCACTGTAACAGCCCCCACTTGACCGCTTGAAAGAGCCCCCACTTGATCGCAGCAAAGTGCCCCCAGTAGATCGGAGGAAACAGCCCCCACCATTTTGTGTTTAATCATACTGTTT
>JACDED010000094.1 GCA_013816615.1 Bacteroidota bacterium | reverse complement strand
TTGCGTAAGTATCAATTTTTATGCTCCGTGTAGCGAATGTGAAGACGAAGCTACTTGCGGTTTAAAGAATACATTGTTACAAGTCAGAGTAGCAAGCGTTAAAATTTTATCAAAAACAAGTTTAGCCGATATAGTAAAACAAGAAACTAAACTAAAATCGTAATTAAATATCCTTATTCAATATATCTTTCAGGAAATTATATCCTACTAATTCTATAGAATATTACTATTTTACTTGTATTCTACTTAAAAATAATTTTACTTTGCATCGTTAAATGAAAAGCACAATTAAATATAGATATAATCAGACTGAACATTTTATGTGCAGTTGCTTATACTTGTATTATGTGCGAAAGTGTTAGTTTTTAAAGTTTTTAAAAAAGCCCTTCGCAAAATTTGCCGAAGGGCTTTTTAATTTACACTTTAATTAAATAAATAAAATTATGCAAAGTTTTAGAACAGAATTAGAAAATATAAATTCCTCAACAAAAGCACTGATCGAAAAAGATATTATCGATCTTGATAAAAAGATACGCGACTTTAAAGAAGGTAAGATTCATGAAGAAAAGTTTCGCAGTCTTCGTTTGGCACGTGGCGTATATGGTCAACGCCAGCAAGGTGTGCAGATGATTCGCATTAAATTACCGTTTGGAAAATTAAGCGTAAAACAATTATTACGCATTGCCGATATTAGTGATGAATATTCAAACGGAAACCTACATTTAACTACAAGGCAGGATATACAGATACATCATGTAAGTCTGGATAGAACACCTGAGCTTTGGGCAAAATTAGAGCAGGATGACATTACTTTACGCGAAGCTTGCGGTAACACCGTTAGAAATATAACCGCTTCTGCTGAAGCCGGAATTGATCCAAATGAATTGTTTGATGTATCACCGTATGTTCATGCAGTATTTACTTATTTTTTGAGAAAACCTTTTTGCCAGGAAATGGGCCGTAAAATAAAAATGGCTTTTTCTAATAACGAAAAAGACACGGCCTTTACTTATATTCATGACCTTGGGTTCATTCCTAAGATAGAAAACAGCCAAAGAGGCTTCAAAGTATTGATTGGTGGTGGTTTGGGAGCACAGCCGTTTTTAGCGCAAACAGCTTTTGAATTCTTAAGTGAAGATAAATTAATTCCATTTATAGAAGCAACATTACGTGTGTTTGACAGGAATGGAGAAAGAGCAAGCCGTCATAAAGCGCGATTAAAATACCTGATCAATAAAATTGGCATAGAAAGCTTTTTAGAATTAGTAAAAGAAGAAGAAAAAGCTTTACTGGTAAAAGAATACAAAATTAATTTTGAAAAAAAAGAAATTCCTACCACATTACGTTCTTTCTTTTTAAAGGAAAAGCCACAAGTAAACGAAGCAGCATATAATAAATGGTTAAAAACAAATACATTTAAACAAAAGCAAGAGAATCTGTTTGGTGTTTATATAAAAATTCAATTAGGAAATATTTTAAGTAACAAGGCAAGAGAATTTGCTTCAGTTATAAAAAAATACGCTGATACAGAGGATATTCGCATCACCATTAATCAAGGGTTTTTATTGCGTCATGTTTCACAGGAAGAATTACCATTTCTTTTCTATGATCTGGGAAAAATAAATTTAGCAACCCCTGGCTTTGACTCTGTAGGGGATATTACAGCTTGCCCGGGTACTGACACTTGTAATTTAGCGATCTCTAACAGCACACATATTTCTGTTGCACTAGAAGAAGTGATTTATAGCGAATTTCCTGATTTGTTATATAATCACGATATCAAAATAAAGATCAGCGGTTGTATGAATTCATGCGGGCAACATGGCCTGGCGCAAATTGGCTTTCACGGCAGTTCTTTTAAAGTTGGTACAACTGTTGTTCCTGCCCTACAGGTTTTGTTGGGCGGGGGCACTGTTGGAAATGGCAAAGGAAGGATCTCCGATAAAATAATTAAAGTAGCAAGCAAACGCGGACCGGATGTTTTACGATCACTATTTACTGATTTTGAAAAAAATGCAGTAGAAGGCGAATACTTTAACTCCTATTACGACAAAAAAGGTAAAGATTATTTTTATCAGTTATTAAAACCACTGGCTGATAACAGTACTTTAAAAAATGAAGACTTTATTGATTGGGGGCAGGAAGAAAAATTTGCAACAGCAATTGGCGTTGGTGAATGTGCCGGAGTGGTAATCGACCTTGTTGCTACTTTATTCTTTGAAGCAGAAGAAAAACTGGCCTTTGCTGCTGAGGCTTTTGAAAATAAAAGTTTTGGTGATAGTGTTTATTATTCTTACGCAGCTTTTATAAATGCAGCCAAAGCATTATTATTAGATCGTTCGGTTCATGTAAACACTCAACATGGTGTTATTTCTGATTTTGACAAACAATTTGAAAACGAGAAATCGTTTAGTTATGACTCAACCTTTAAAGAGTTGGTTCTGCAAATAAATCAACACGAACCAACTGAATTTTTTACTGAAAGCTATTTTGCACAAGCCTATCAATTTGTAAATGAAGTAAAAACAGAAAGAAAAAAACTACTACAAAAAACTGAAATCGTAAAATTATCATAAATGAAAACTGTAATATCTTTACATAAAGCGTGTTGTTGTTACTGTTGCTGTTACATGCGCAATTAATTTAACTGAGTTTGAATTTCGGCTTCTCAGTTAAAAATAAAAAACCGAATTCAAAATTATAACCAGTTAAATAAAAAAAATCATGTCACAAATTATAAATCCAAAACTAACCCTAGTAGGTGCCGGCCCCGGTGATGTTGAATTAATAACCCTTAAAGGTTTAAAAGCTTTAAAAACAGCGGATGTTGTTTTATATGATGCTTTGGTAAATAAAGAGCTTTTAGATCACGCTCCTGAACAAGCACTAAAGATATATGTTGGCAAACGTAATCATCAACACGCTTATTCGCAGGAACAGATCAATTCATTAATTATTGATCTTGCATTTACACACGGTCATGTAGTGCGTTTAAAAGGTGGCGACTCATTTGTATTTGGTCGCGGCCAGGAAGAAATAGATTATGCTTATTCCTTTAATATAGAAACAGAAGTTGTTCCCGGAATATCAAGTTCAATTGGCGTTCCTGCATTAAATGGCATCCCTGTAACTCATAGAGGGGTGAGCGAAAGCTTTTGGGTAATTACAGGTACAACAAAAGAAAATAAATTATCTAAAGATGTTTTAAACGCTGCAAAAACAAATGCAACCATTGTTATTTTAATGGGACTTTCAAAACTGAAGGAAATTACTGAGGTATTTAAAAAAGAAAATAAAGGTAATACAGCTATTGCTCTAATTCAAAATGGTTCATTGCCAACACAGAAAATTGCTTTGGGCACCATAGATACGATCATAAATATTTCCGAAAAAGAAAACATAGAGGCACCTGCGGTAATCGTCATTGGCGAAGTTGTAAGGCAACATAGGGCTTTTTCTTTAGGGCGTGTTAACTCAAGATATTTATTCAACTAATGAAAAACGGTTTAATATATCTCCTGCTATCTCCTGCACTATTTTGGGGGCAAAATACAAAACCAATCATCCAAAAAGATAATATGTTCTGGATCGGTTATTATAACTCCACAAATATAAACCCAAAGTGGTCAGTTAATTCAGATGTACAATTCAGAACAAAAAATTGGCACACTGATTATTCCCAGGCTTTAATTCGTAGTGGCTTAGCTTATACTTTTAATGAGAGAGTAAATCTTACCGCTGGCCTAGCGCATTTCAGATATTTCATCACAAACGAAAAAACACGTGGCGAATGGCGTCCCTGGCAGGAGTTAGCAGTTCATGATCGTTTGGGAAATGTTAAGATAACGCATCGCTTTAGGTTAGAAGAACGTTTTAATGAACAGGTGAAAAGTAATGAACCTATAAACGAATATGTATTTAATTACAGGTATCGCTACAAATTAGATCTCCGCTTTCGTTTAGTGAAACGAAACAATAAAGGAAAAAATCTTGTAGTACTTGTTGGCAATGAGTTAATGATAAACGCCGGTAAAAATATTACATACAATTATTTTGATCAAAACAGATCTTATGCGGGTTTAAATTTTGAGTGGAACAAAAACATTACATGGCAATTACAGTATATGCACATTTGGCAACAGCTATCTTCCGGAAATACTTTTCAAAGTACTGAAGTAATTCGTTTTAATTTTTTTCACACTATTACGCTATGAAAATAGAAAGTTTAAATAATTTATTTCCTGTATTCCTTAAACTGGAAAAATTTCGCGTACTTATAATCGGTGGCGGGAAAGTTGGCTTGGAAAAAGTTTCTGCTATTTTAAATAACAGTCCCGCAACACAAATTAATTTGGTAGCTTTAGATGTAAGTGAGGAAATAAACTCGTTTCAAAAATTACATTCTAATCTTGTAATAAAACAACGTGCCTTTAAAAATGAAGACCTTGAAAACATTGATCTCGTTGTTATTGCTGTAAATAACAAAGAAACAAGTTTCGCGATCAAACAAGAAGCAACTAAAAGAAATATTTTAGCTAATGTTGCTGATACACCGGAGCAATGCGATTTCTATCTTGGTTCTATCGTTCAAAAGGGAAATGTAAAAATCGCCGTTTCCACAAATGGTAAATCACCAACAATCGCTAAACGTATACGTGAAACTCTGGAAGATTCATTTCCAAATGAGATTAATGAGTCTATTGATAACTTAACGCATATTCGCAAACATTTAAATGGAAGCTTTTCCGATAAAGTAAAGCGGTTAAATTCGATCACTTCTATCCTTGCAGCCAATCCGGAAAATATAAATAAAGTAAGTAAAAGACGTCAACTTATTTATAGCATTTCCGTTCCTGCATTAATTATTTTTGGATATTTATTTTGCTACTTTTTACCGCCTGATATTATTGGTGGTTACTCCTATAAAATAGCGCGGGAAATCGATTCGTCTATTCTGTATTATATTTTAGCTGGCTTTGTTGCACAATTAATTGATGGTGCACTTGGAATGGCCTATGGTGTAACAGCAACCACTTTTTTATTATCGGGCGGGATTGCCCCTGCTGCTTCAAGTGCATGTGTTCATGCTTCAGAAGTTTTTACAAGTGCCGCTTCAGGTTTAATGCATTTAAAATTTGGCAATGTCAATAAAAAATTATTTAAAAATTTATTGATCCCCGGGGTTATTGGCGCAATTTTAGGCGCTTACATTTTAACGTCGCTAGAAAGCTATAACTACATCATTAAACCATCAGTTTCTATTTACACTTTAATATTAGGTGTAATTATAATATATAAAGCGTTAAAAAAAGAAAGCATACGTAAAAAAATAAAACGTTTATTTCCTTTAGCCTTGTTTGGCGGCTTATTGGATTCTATTGGCGGTGGCGGCTGGGGGCCAATTGTATCTTCTACCTTAATTGCAGGCGGAAGAAATGCACGTTACACTATTGGGTCGGTAAATCTTGCCGAATTTTTTGTAGCCCTTGCAAGCTCATTAACATTCATAACTTTAATAGGTTTAACCCATTGGACTATCATTGCAGGCCTAATTATTGGTGGTTGTATTGCCGCACCGATCGGTGCCATGCTTGCAAATAAAATTCCAACAAAAACAATTATGCTTTTAGTTGGATTAGTAGTAATAATAATAAGCTTAAAAAGAATTTTTTTTTAGTAATATGATAACAACAGATATAGCCATTGTAGGCGCAGGACCCGTAGCATTATTCGCCATTTTTGAAGCAGGTCTTTTAAAAATGCGCTGTCATTTAATTGACTATTTACCACAGGTAGGAGGACAGCTTTCAGAGATCTATCCAAAAAAACCAATTTATGATATTCCAGGATTTCCAAGTGTACTGGCACAGGAATTAGTTGATAATTTAGTAAAGCAGGCAAAGCCATTTAACCCCGGTTATACTTTAGGTGAACGCATTGAGTGTTTAGAAAAACGTGGTGAGAAAGATTTTTTACTCACCACAAATTTAGGCACGCAGATCAATGCAAAAGTAATTGTTATTGCCGGAGGCTTGGGTTGCTTTGAACCGCGTAAGCCTGAAGTAGAAGGGTTGGAAAAATTTGAGAATGGAAAAGGAATTAATTACATGATCCTTGATCCGGAGAAATACCGTAATAAAAAAATGGTAATTGCCGGTGGTGGCGATAGTGCATTGGACTGGACTATCTTTTTAAGTGAAGTATGTTCTGAATTAACATTAGTTCACCGCAGCGAATCATTCCGTGGAACACCAGACAGCGTGAATAAAGTTTTTAAACTGGCAGAGGAAGGGAAAATTAAATTACACCTTAACACCAATTTAAATTACGTAAACGGTAATGGCAAATTAAACAGCGTGGCCATGACAAACAGCAAGACCAATGAACAAACAATTATTAATACAGATCATTTAATTCCATTGTTTGGTTTAAGTCCAAAATTAGGGCCGATTGAAAATTGGGGATTGAATATTGATAAAAATGCTATTGAAGTAAACACAGATGATTATTCAACCAACATTGAAGGTGTTTACGCAATAGGTGATATTAATACTTACAAAAACAAGTTGAAATTAATTTTATGCGGTTTTCACGAGGCAGCGTTAATGGCGCACAGCGCATATAAATACATTAATCCTGGTGTAAAATATACCATGAAATATACAACAGTAAATGGTGTTAATTCTTTTTAAATTATAGAAATGTTAGAACAAATTGAGATACTTAACAAACAAATAAAAAGCAAAACTCCTGAAAAGGCGCTTGAAATAATTTCCGGTCTTTTTTTAGGAAAAGTTGTTTTTTCAACAAGTCTTGGTTATGAAGATCAGGTGATCACACATTTTATTTTTTCGAATAATTTACCTATTCAGGTTTTCACATTAGATACCGGACGTTTGTTCAACGAAACGTATTCCGTTTTTGAAAGCACGTTACAACGATATAAAAAGCAAATCAAAACATTTTATCCGCAAACTCTTGAAATAGAAAAATTAGTTTCTGAAAAAGGTCCTAACAGCTTTTATAAATCAATAGAAAATCGAAAAGAATGTTGCTATATCAGAAAAGTAGAACCATTAAAACGCGCATTAACCGGAAACAAAATTTGGATTACCGGCATTCGCGCCGAACAGTCCGGCAATAGAAGAGATATGCCTGCTATGGAATGGGATGAAGGTAATCAAATAATAAAATTTCATCCACTCATAAACTGGACGTTGGAAGAAGTGAAAAATTATATTTTTAAACACAACCTTCCATACAACACTTTGCATGATAAAGGCTTTGTTAGTATTGGTTGCGCACCTTGTACAAGGGCAATAAAAGAAGGGGAAGATTTAAGAGCAGGCCGTTGGTGGTGGGAACAAAATGATAAAAAGGAATGTGGCTTGCATAACACAGCATAATAATTTTCACACAAAGCGGATTTAAAGTATATACAAAAAATAAAAAAATGAGTAAACAATTTAATTATTTAGATGAGTTAGAAGCAGAAGCTATTTATATTATGCGCGAAGTAGCCGGGCAATTTGATCGGCCTGCTTTATTATTCAGCGGCGGGAAAGACAGCATCTGTTTGGTACATCTGGCATTAAAAGCATTTCGTCCGGGTAAATTTCCTTTCCCATTGGTACATGTCGATACAGGCCATAATTTCCCGGAAGCTATAAAATTCAGAGATGAACTGGCGAATAAAATTGGCGAGAAATTAATTGTACGAAAGGTAGAAAATACTATCAGAGAAAAAAAATTACAGGATGCTAAAGGAAAATTTCCGAGTCGCAACGGGCTTCAGACTTACACGCTTTTAGATGTAATCGAAGAATTTGAATTTGATGCTTGTATTGGAGGTGCAAGGCGCGACGAAGAAAAAGCAAGAGCTAAAGAGCGAATTTTTTCTGTGCGCGATGAATTTGGGCAATGGGATCCAAAAATGCAGAGACCCGAACTTTGGAATATTTATAATGGTAAAATAAATAAAGGTGAAAATGTGCGTGTATTTCCAATTAGTAATTGGACCGAATTGGATGTTTGGAATTATATACAACGAGAACAAATTGAATTACCATCTATTTATTTTACGCACGAAAGACAATGTGTTATTACGGAACACGGACAACTTATGTGTAATAATGAGTTTTTAGACTTAGATGATACTGATAGGATAGTGACAAAAAATGTAAGGTATAGAACGGTAGGTGATATGACTTGCACAGCCGCTGTAGAAAGCGAAGCATATAAAATCGATGATATAATTAAAGAAATTAAAGAAGCTAAAATAAGCGAGCGTGGCGCTACAAGAATGGATGACCGTGTAAGTGAAGCAGCCATGGAGGACAGGAAAAAAGGAGGGTATTTTTAAATAATATTAATATTTGTTTTTAGTATTTAATATAAAACGTTATTAAACACTAAAAAATTTAAACCTAAAAAATGAATTATGGAACTATTAAGATTTTTCACAGCAGGAAATGTAGATGACGGTAAAAGCACACTCATCGGTCGTTTATTATACGATAGCGATTCTATTTCAACGGATATTATTGAAACGTTAACGCGGCAAAGCAAAACAACAGGTGCTAATTCACAGATCGACCTTGCGTTGTTAACAGACGGTTTGCGCGCTGAACGTGAACAGGGTATAACAATTGATGTAGCGTACAAATACTTTACAACCGATAAACGTAAATTTATTATTGCCGATACACCTGGTCATATTCAATACACACGTAATATGTTTACCGGTGCTTCTAACGCCAACCTTGCTATTATTTTAATAGATGCAAGAAATGGAATCACCGATCAAACAAAAAGACATTCTGTTCTCTGCGCAATTTTGGGAATTCCACATGTACTTATTTGCATTAACAAAATGGATCTTGTGAATTATTCCGAAACAAAATATAAAGAAATCGAAACTAACTATTTAATCTTTGCTAAGCAGCTTGGACTGAAAAATATTTCATTTATTCCTGCCAGTGCATTGGCTGGAGATAACGTTGTAAAAAAGTCTGAAAATATGAATTGGTATAAAGGTCCGGCTCTTTTAGAATTTTTAGAAACAGTGAATATCGCCAAGGAAAAAGAATCTGACGCGCCTCGCTTCCAGGTACAATTTGTAATCAGGCCCCAAACTTTAGATTTGCCTGATTACAGAGGAGTTGCAGGCAGAGTAATAAGCGGCTTTTATAAAAAGGGGCAACGGGTTATTATACTGCCCTCAAAAATAGAATCCGTAATTAGTAGAATCGAAGTAAATCAAAAAGAAGTTAATATTGCAGAACGAAACCAACCGGTTGTTTTACATTTAAAAGATAATATAGATGTAAGCCGTGGCGACACAATCGTACCGATAGAATCTTTACCAAAAACCGAAAAGGAAATTACTGCCACAATTTGCTGGATGGATAATTCGTCTTTTATTCCAGGACAAAAAATAGTGTTACAGCAAAATAGTTTTCGCACCAAAGCAATTGTAAAAGAAGTGATCAGTAAAGTGGATATTCATTCTTTTTTAGAAATCAAAAGTGATGGCTCTATGAAGCTGAACGATATTTGCAAAGTTTTAATTAAAACCGCAGAAGCAATAAGTTTTGACTCTTATTCAGAAAACAGAGGCTCTGGGGCTTTTATACTACTTAATGAGAATACAAACAATACAATAGCCGCAGGCACGATAAATTAAATAAATTTGCATATCAAATAAATAATTCATTAATTTGCATAAGTGAAAAATAACACACAAATACATCTTCATCATAACTTACTTCCGGTAGGCTATAAATGTATTGTGTTTTAGAAAGAGAATAACTAAAATAATTCATATAAGGCTTACCAGTGCGGTAGGCCTTTTTTTATGCCCAAAAATTTAAAAAATGAAAACAAGATTAAAAATAGCAATACAAAAATCAGGACGGCTAAGTGAAAGCTCACTTAAATTATTAAAAGAATGTGGAATAGAATTTGATAATGGTTTAAACAAATTAAAAGCCGAAGCCTTTAATTTTCCATTGGAGGTTTTTTTCCTTCGCGACGATGATATTCCTCAATACGTTGAAGATGGAGTTGCCGATATTGGTATTGTGGGTGAGAATGTTGTACTGGAAAAAAATAAAAAAACAAAAACAGTCAATCGCCTGGGCTTCGGGAAATGCCGTTTATCCATTGCCATCCCAAAAGAACAAAAATATAACTCCTTAAAAGATTTTGAGGGAAAACGTTTTGCTACGTCCTATCCAACCATTCTTGCAGATTATTTATTAAAAAATAAGATCAGTGCAGAAATTCAGGAAATAAGTGGTTCTGTAGAGATCGCTCCGGGGATTGGACTTGCTGATGCCATATGTGACCTTGTAAGTTCGGGCAGCACCCTTTTTACAAACGGTTTAAAAGAAACAGATGTCATCTTACGATCAGAAGCATTATTAATTTCCAATAATTCTATTACAAAAGAAAAGCAAAGTATTTTAAATAAACTATTATTCCGCATCAATGCCGTTCGCTCTGCAAAAAATAACAAATATATTCTATTAAATGCGCCTAATAATAAACTTGAAACAATATGCAAAATTTTACCAGGCATGAAAAGCCCAACGATACTGCCATTAGCAGAAAAAGGATGGAGCTCTGTTCACTCTGTTGTTGAAGAAGATCAGTTTTGGGAGATCATAGAAAAATTAAAAACAAATGGCGCACAAGGCATTTTAGTAGTGCCTATAGAAAAAATGATATTATGAAAACAATAAATTACCCCTTAAAAAGTAGCTGGACAGACCTGTTGAAACGCCCGGCAATTAATACTAACTCCCTTGAAAAAGACGTTGCCACTATATTAGCAGGCGTTAAGCAAAACGGCGATCGCTCTATTAAAACATATACATGTCAATTTGATAAAGTTGAAATAGGAACTACTTTGGTCTCCAAAAAAGAGATTGAAGAAGCCGAAAATTTATGCACACAAAAATTAAAAAAAGCTATTCAACTCGCGAAAAAAAACATTCAAAAATTTCACACCTCACAAAAAGAAAAAGTAAAAATTATTGAAACTACAAAAGGTGTAAGTTGCTGGAGACGATCTGTGGGTATAGAAAAAGTTGGGCTCTACATTCCCGGAGGTTCAGCCCCTTTATTCTCTACTATTTTAATGTTAGGTGTTCCGGCAAAATTAGCCGGATGCAAAGAAGTAATTTTATGTTCGCCACCAAACATAAATGGAATGTTAGATCCTGCTATTTTGTATGCTGCAAAATTAGTTGGTGTTACAAAAATATTTAAAATAGGAGGCGTTCAGGCAATAGCCGCTATGGCATATGGTACAGACACTGTTCCGCAGGTTTACAAAATTTTTGGCCCGGGAAATCAATATGTAACCTGCGCCAAACAACTGGTAAATAAAAATGGAACTGCTATCGATATGCCTGCCGGTCCATCAGAGCTTGCCATATTAGCAGATGGAAGTTGTGTACCCACTTATGTTGCGGCTGACCTCTTGTCACAGGCTGAACATGGAGAAGATTCGCAAGTGATTTTAGTTTCTGATAACCAAAAAACAATTAAAGAAGTTTTAAATGAATTAAAAAAACAATTAGCTGTTTTACCTAGAAAATCAATTGCAAAAAAAGCATTACAAAACAGTAAAGCTATTCTGGTTAAGTCTAAAAGCGAGGCTATTGAACTAATCAATCAGTACGCACCAGAGCACTTAATTGTAACCTGTAAAAATGAAGATAAAATAGCCATGAAAATTATTAATGCAGGTTCTGTTTTTATTGGTAATTATTCTTGTGAAACTGCGGGTGATTATGCTTCGGGAACAAACCACACTTTACCAACAAATGGTCACGCAAAAGCCTACAGTGGGATTTCACTAGATAGTTTTGTAAAAAAGATTACGTATCAAAAAATTTCTAAAAAAGGCATCAATAACATTGGGCCCGCCATCGAATTAATGGCCGAAGCAGAAGGATTACAAGGACACAAAAATGCAGTTACATTACGTTTAAACAATAAATAATATGAAATTTAATTTAGATAATTTAACCAGGGAAAATATAAAAAAACTAACACCCTACTCTTCTGCAAGAAACGAATACAAAGGTAAAAGTGGTATTTTTTTAGATGCGAACGAAAATTCAAATAACGATCTTTTATACAATCGTTACCCGGACCCTTTGCAAATAAAACTTAAACAAAAAATTGCTTCCTTAAAAAAGTTAACGCCAGAAAATATTTTAATTGGCAATGGTAGTGATGAGGCAATTGACCTTCTTTTTCGCGCCTTTTGTGAGCCGGTAAAAGACAACGTAATTATTTGCCCCCCAACTTATGGTATGTATGAGGTGATCGCAAACATCAATAACATAAACGTAATATACGTGCCATTAACACCTGATGACTTTCAGTTAGACGTAAAAACTATTTTAGGATCTATCCTTAACTCTACTAAACTAATTCTCTTGTGTTGCCCAAATAACCCAACAGGCAATGGTGTAAAATGGAACGATATCCAAACGCTATTAATTAAATTTAAAGGCATTGTTGTTGTTGATGAAGCATATATTGATTTTGCCTCTTACAAAAGTTTAATTAGCGAACTAAAGAATTATCCAAACCTGGTAATTCTCCAAACGCTTTCTAAAGCCTGGGGATTGGCTGCCTTAAGGCTCGGCCTGGCAATTGCTTCACCCGAAATAATTTCAGTTTTTAATAAAATAAAATCGCCTTATAATATTAGCTCACTCTCGCAAACCTTAGCCCTAAAGGTTTTAAATGATCCTAAAAAAATTATCAAAGAAATAAAAAAATTGACTGCCGCAAGGAAAAAACTAAGCCTTGCTTTTTTGGACTTTTCGTTTATTACAAAAGTATATCCAAGCGAAGCTAATTTTGTTCTCGTAAAAACAACCAACGCCAATAAGCTCTATAATTACCTGGCAAAAAATAAGATCATTATCCGTAACAGAAGTAACATTGCTATGTGCGAAGATTGTTTAAGAATAACTGTTGGTACAAAAGAAGAAAACAAATTATTATTAACCGCTTTAAATAACTACAAATCATGAAAAAATTATTGTTCATAGACCGTGATGGCACATTAATTGAAGAACCGGAAGATTTTCAGATAGATAGTTTTGAGAAATTATCTTTTTTACCCGGTGTGTTTAAATGGCTTGGAAAGATAGCAACCGAAATGGATTATAAACTGGTAATGGTAACCAACCAGGATGGCCTGGGAACAAATTCATTTCCTGAAAATACGTTTTGGCCGGTACAAAATTTCATAACAACCACATTAGAAAAAGAAGAGATCATTTTTTCAGAAATATGTATAGACAAAACTCTTGAAAAAAAAAATGCCAATACAAGAAAACCAAATACTGGTATGCTAACAAATTACATGAACAGCCAATATGATCTTGCTAATTCTTTTGTAATTGGTGATCGTTTAACGGATGTGCAATTGGCAAAAAATCTGGGTGCGCGATCGATTTTTATTACCACTAAATTAAATAATAACGATTCTACGATCGATCTTCAATGTACAAGCTGGAAGGAGATTTATAATTTCTTAAAGTTGACAGAAAGAAAAGTTTCGCAAGTTCGAAAAACAAAAGAGACAGAGGTTTCTATTGAATTAAATTTAGATGGTAGCGGAAATTCAACTATTTCAACAGGTATTTCTTTTTTTGATCATATGCTCGAACAAATTGCAAAACATGGCGGCATTGATCTTTCTATCACAGCAAAAGGTGACTTACTTATTGATGAGCACCATACCATTGAAGATATTGGCATAACGTTGGGTGAAGCTTTTTTAAATGCATTAGGAAATAAAAAAGGAATTGAGCGTTATGGTTTTTGCCTGCCAATGGACGATTGTTTAGCGCAGGTGGCTTTAGACTTTGGTGGACGTAACTGGATAGTATGGGAAGCAGAATTTAAACGCGAAAAAATTGGTGAAATGCCAACGGAAATGTTTTTTCACTTCTTTAAATCGTTTAGCGATAGTGCAAAATGTAATTTAAATATTAAAGCAGAAGGACAAAACGAACATCATAAGATCGAAGCAGTCTTTAAAGCATTTGCCAAAGCAATTAAAATGGCAATTAAAAAAGATGTTAATAATATGAGTTTACCCTCAACAAAAGGATTGTTATGAAAGTAGTAATTATAGATTATAAGGCAGGAAATATTCAGTCCGTAAAATTTGCACTGGAACGTATTGGCATTTATGCAACTGTAACAGATAATATCAGTGAAATTATTTCTGCCGACAAAGTTATTTTACCAGGCGTAGGAGAAGCTTCTTATGCTATGACGGCCTTAAAAGGAAAGAAGTTAGACAATGTTATCCCTTCTTTAACACAGCCGGTAATGGGGATTTGCCTGGGTATGCAGCTGCTATGTAAGTATTCTGAAGAAGGAGATACCAATTGCCTTGGAATTTTTGAGCAAGTTGCAAAATTGTTTCCTGCTACAAAATTAAAAGTTCCACAAATTGGATGGAACACCATTACGAATCTTAAAACCAATCTTTTTAAAAACATAAAAGAAAATGATTACCAGTATTTAGTTCACAGCTATTATGTTGAACTAAGCAATTATACCATCGCAAAAACAAATTATGTTATTGATTATAGCTCAGCTTTACAAAAAAATAATTTTTATGGTGTTCAGTTTCACCCCGAAAAATCGGGTTTAGCAGGTCAAATAATACTAGAAAATTTTATAAAATTATAAATATGGAAATTATTCCGGCAATAGATGTGATAGATGGCAAGTGCGTACGCTTAAGCCAAGGTGATTATTCAAAAAAAACAATTTATAATGAAAACCCATTGGAAGTTGCCTTAAAATTTGAGAGTATTGGAATTAAGCGTCTACACCTTGTAGATCTTGATGGTGCCAAACAAGGTAAACTGATAAATTACCGCATACTGGAAAAAATTGCTTCAAAAACAAAATTAAAAATCGATTTTGGTGGTGGTATAAAAACGGATGAAGATATTCAATCTATATTTGATCATGGTGCAAGTATGGCAGCTATTGGAAGTATTGCTGTAAAAAACAAGTCTCTTTTTTATTCCTGGTTAAAAAAATACGGAAGTGAAAGAATATTATTGGGAGCAGACGTGAAAGAAGAAAAACTTGCCATTAATGGTTGGTTAGAAACAACAGATGTATTATTGTTCGATTTTATAAATGAAAATATACTTAAAGGAGTAACAACTATTTTTTGTACAGATATTTCTAAAGATGGATTGTTGCAAGGACCGTCTATTGAGCTCTATGAAAAAATAATTTCCAAATTTCAAAAGCTGAATTTAATTGCCAGCGGTGGTGTTTCAACTATAAAAGATCTCGAAAAATTAAAAGATATAGGTTGCTCAGGAGTAATCATTGGCAAAGCGATTTATGAAGGTCGAATTAAATTAAATGAACTAAACAAATTTATACCATGTTAGCTAAAAGAATTATTCCCTGCCTGGACATTAAAAATGGCAGAACCGTTAAAGGCATTAATTTTGAAAACATTCGCGATGCCGGCGATCCGGTTGAATTGGCAATTGCTTATTCTGAAAAAGGTGCAGATGAATTAGTTTTTTTAGACATAACAGCAACCATTGAAAAAAGAAAAACATTTTCTAAATTGGTTACGCGTATTGCAAAACAAATTAACATTCCCTTTACTGTTGGTGGTGGTATCGGTTCTATAGAAGATGCTTCAAAATTATTAAACGCTGGTGCCGATAAGATCTCGATAAATTCTGCCGCCGTAAACGATCCAGAGTTGATAAAAAAATTAGCAAATAAGTTTGGCAATCAATGTATTGTTTTAGCCATTGATACAAAATTTGAGAATAATGATTGGTTTGTATATGCCAATGGAGGTAAGCTAAAAACAGGTGTTAAAACAATTGATTGGGCAAAACAAGCCGTCGCTCATGGGGCTGGCGAAATTCTATTGACCTCTATGAATAATGATGGAACAAAAAATGGATTTGCTGTTGATATTACAAAACGAATTTCAGAAGCAGTAAATGTACCAGTTATTGCCAGTGGCGGTGCAGGAACAAGAGAACATTTTAAAGACGTATTTATTGACGGAAAAGCAGATGCTGCTTTAGCAGCAAGTATATTTCATTTTGAGGAAATAGAAATTTACTCTTTAAAAAAATATTTAAAACAAAATAAAATAGAAATAAGACTATGAACCCAAATTTTAATAAATCACCCAATGGCTTATTGCCGGTTATTATACAGGATAATTTAACAAGCATTGTTTTAATGTTGGGTTATATGAATGAAGAAGCTTTTGTGAAAACAACACAAGAAAACCGTGTTACTTTTTTTTCCCGTTCAAAACAAAGACTCTGGACGAAGGGTGAAGAGAGTAAAAATTATTTAAACGTTAATTCTATTTTATTGGATTGCGATGAAGACACTCTGCTTATTCGAGCAACTCCGGCCGGCGCAGTTTGTCATACCGGCAATGATACATGTTTTGGAGAAGCCAATAGTCCTTCTTCTTTCTTATTTCAACTCGAAAAAATTATTAACGAGCGAAAGATGAATCCGACAGATGATTCTTATACCGCGTCTTTATTTAAAAAAGGTATAAATAAAATCGCTCAAAAAGTGGGTGAAGAGGCTGTAGAATTGATTATTGAGGCAAAAGACAATGACAATATATTATTCTTAAATGAGGCAGCAGATCTACTATATCATTACTTAGTGCTGCTTGCAGCAAAGGATTTGCGTTTAATAGATGTAGAACGCATTTTTAAAGAAAGAAATCTTAAAGAAAAGTAAATTTAAATTAGCTTTCTCTTCAACTTTTTAAGATATTCAAGAATTAGAAAATCTTCTATTAGGTTTAGTGTTTGTTTAATATTACTTAATTTGAAGTAAAATAGAATAGGTAAATTAGCAGGGAGAAAATATCTATGAAAACTATTTTAATAACAGGAGCAACTGGCAACGTGGGCATGGAAGTAATTAAATGTCTTTCGGATTTGAACCACAATTATAAAATATGTGCCGGGGTGAAAGATGTGAGCAATGATGGTAATAAGTTAATGGCTTATGATGTTAATATTGTACATTTCGATTTTACTAACTCTTCAACTTATCATGATGCTTTAACCAAATGTGATATTCTATTCCTATTACGCCCACCACAAATATCAGAGGTAAAAAAATATTTTAAACCTTTGATCGAAATTGCAAAAGATGTTAATGTCCGACATATTGTTTTTCTTTCAGTGCAAGGGGTGGAAAACAGTAAGATTATACCGCATCACAAAATCGAAAAACTAATAGTTCACAGTCGAATACCTTTTACCTTTTTAAGGCCTGCTTATTTTATGCAAAATTTTCTTGGCTCACTTCATAATGACCTGGTAAATAAAAAGGAAATTTTTTTGCCCGCCGGTAATGCATCGTTCACTTTAGTTGACGTTGCAGACGTCGGTAAAGTAGCGGCAAAAGTTTTGATCAACACCCCAGACCATTTAAATAGAGCATACGAATTAACTTCTTCTGAAATATTGACTTTTGAGGAAATGGCAGAAGAATTAACGAAAGGATTAGGTATCAAAATCAATTATACGTCGCCAAACCTGATTCGTTTTTTTATTACTAAAAAAAGAGAGGGAGTTCCAACTATGCTTATTTTGGTAATGATTATGCTTCACTATTTTCCACGATTCCAAAAAGCACCAGGTATCACAAAAAGTATCGAAAAAATCGCTGGTAATTTGCCAAACTCCTTTAGTGATTTTATAAAAATAAATAAAGAGGGATTAGCTTCGCTGATCCCTTGATCACCATTTTGAAAATGCAAAAATAATCCCGCTTCGCGTGATTTCTTTTTTGTTTTCCCCATGCCTTTGAAGAGAATTAAATCGCTTTGATATCCTATTCAAGGATTAGCTTCGCTGATCCCTTGATCACCCATAGTCAAAATACAAAAGATTTCGCGTCGCGAAATTCTTTTTTGTTTTCCCTCCATGCCTTTGAAAGTAAAACTTTCAGGCATTCTGGAAAACAAAAAAGGTTTAAGCTTTCGCTTAAACCTTTTGCATTTATCTGCGGGAAAAGAGGGACACATTTCGAACTTTTCAGCGCAGGATTTAGAGACTGTTTTGGATTTCATTGACCGCTATAAAGTTGAGATTGAATCACTTAATGAATCTGCCTGAAAAGGCTAAAAATCGCAAACGTGTGGCCTTCAAAAAAATTACAGCGACCGATAGCCATCATACGAAAAATGGCTGCAACGCCCCCATTTTAACAATTTTATTTGGACTGATCGGTCTGATATAAACTTAAGCAATTCTACTAAATTTACTTTGAATGATAATAAATTAACTTGGCTGTTTACAAGCGGTCATTTTTTAAAATTACGGGGCATTAAACTCGGTATAATTATTTGGTTCAAAACTAAAAATTTAACTGGGCTATTTTATTACCTTTAATGAACTAAATAAATGTAATAACCAATGAAAACCTTTATTATTATAAGCGCTTTAATACTAATTGTTGGATGCAAAAAAGACACAAAGGCTACTGCGGAAAATATTGATGATCCGCAAGTAATTACTGTCCCTGTCAAAGACAGCATAAAAAGCCCGGTTGTTGGGCTTGAGATCGGCAACAAAGCACCGGAAATCTCTTTGCGTGATTCCAGCGGCAATGTTGTTTCTTTGACATCGTTCAAAGACAAAATCGTTTTAATTGATTTTTGGGCGAGCTGGTGCGCCCCGTGTAGATTTGAGAATAGAAATTTAACTGCTATCTATCCCGCTTTTACTGATACAACTGCAAAAACCGATGAAGTTGACCAGCCCAGACCGATTTAAATTGACCACTTGAAACCGGTTGAAATTGACCAGTGCAAACCGGCTCAAATTGACCACCTAAATAGAAGAAAAAAGTTCATGCTGTAG
>JACDED010000199.1 GCA_013816615.1 Bacteroidota bacterium | reverse complement strand
AGCAAGACAAGCAAGGATACTTACTACACGGCTAACTTTTTTATCGGCTTCATACATTTGAGCGAAGTGATCATCCAGGAATTGATATTCATAAGGAAAGTGCGGTATTATTTTCTTCCATGTAACTTCAAGGTACGCCAATGCTTCTTCTGTTCTGGCACCATCAATTTTTACACACACATCACTGTAGCCGCCTCTTTTTTTATTATATAAACAAAGCGTTTCAATTTTATGATGAAGCGAATTAAAATTAAAGTCACTACAAACTCCAACCAGGGTAGTGGTTGTATCTTCATCCATTTGCATTCTTTTTCCTAATAATGATGCGATCGAAGCTTTTGGCGTATCTTTCAATATTTCTTTGGCCATTGTCTCATTAATAATAATTTCTCTGCCTTCTCCTTCCCTGGTAAAATTTTTACCGGCTAATAATTTAATTTTGTAAATGCTTAAAAAATCATGATCTACCAGAACGTGAGAAGTAGCAAGTTCTTTTACCGGGCCATTGCCATAAAACGAAACCCCTGTTTGATGAAGATTGTTCCCTAATCGCTGAGTAGAGCCGCTTACACTTTTTATCAATGTGTTCTTTAAAAGTTCATCTTTTAACCGGTACCAGTTTTTATATGCTCCGGGAAGCATAACGATCTGATCGCGGCTAAAGCCGGTATCCTTATTTTGCATAAAATTAAGCTGGCGTACAACAAATATTGTTGCAATAATTAAAAAAGCCGCACCGGCAAATTGTGTTATAACTAAAGCATTTCGGGTAAAACTTTTGTTATTACCAATTAATATTGTGCCTTTAAGAACCTGTACAGGCTTAAATGCAGATAAATATAATGCAGGATAAATACCCGAAATAATTCCAATAACAACAGTTGCGGCAATTACTTTTATTAAAAGAAATGGATCACTAAAAATAGAAAACTCCAGAGCGTGGCCACTCAATCTATTAACGTAAGGAAGAAATAATTTTACAATTAAAATAGAAAATAGCATAGCAATAAGTGATAACAAAACAGATTCGCCAATAAATTGAAGAGCTAGTTGAGAACGATGCGCACCTATGGATTTTCTCACACCCACTTCTTTTGCTCGTCCGGTTGACCTTGCAGTAGAAAGATTAATAAAATTAATACAACCTATTATTAGAACGATGATAGCGATAATTGAAAATACCTGTGTATAACCTGAATCAAATTTCTGAAAATTATTATAGTCATGTGTTATGTCTCCTGATCTACCATGCACATCCGGTAGTGCCTGCAAAAACAATTGATAACCTTTAATAACATCTTTGCCCATGTATTTTTGTAAATAGGCTGGAAACTTTTTTTCAAGAGCGGCAATGTTTACGTTTGGTGTTAATTCAAGATAGGTTACCGTCCAGTTTCCTCCCCAGGCATTTATGTCATCAGGGCTCACAAATGAGTTAATAGAATAAAGTGCTTCAAACTGTAAATGAGAATTTTTCGGGAGGTGATCAAGAATACCTGTAACAATAAACTGCATAGTGTCTCTGCTGTTATTAGTGCTTACAGTTTTGCCTAATGCATCTTCTTTGCCAAATAATTTTTCGGCACTTTCGGGTGTTAATACAATACTCTTGGGTTCACGTAAAGCGTTTTTAGCATCACCTTTTAATAATCTAAATTCAAATAATTTAAAAAAGTTAGAATCTACCCAAAGCGCTTTTTTGAAAAAGATCTTATTGTCATTGTATCTTATACTTGCATCTGTAGTTGAATGAAAATGTGTTGAATTAATAATTTCCGGAAAATCATTTTTTAATGTTGACGCCATGGGGTACATAGAAAGAGCAACTTTTTGGGGTTGAACCATTCCTTCCCAACTTTGCACTTCATCTAAACGGTAAATGTTTTTTGTATGAAATGAATCAAAGCTTTTTTCATATTGAACAAATAGCATTATGGTTATACATACTGAAAGACCAATTGATAAACCAATAATGTTGATCCCTGAAAATATTTTATTTTTCCAGAGATTTCGCAATGCTAATTTGATATAATTTTTAAACATATATTTATTTTTTTAGTTATGAAGCGAAATATAATTTCCGATTCATTATTCTGTTCTTAAACTTTTTACCGGATTTGCATTTGCCGCTTTTAATGTTTGTGTGCTAATGGTTACAATGGCAATTATTAAAATAAATAAAGCAGGCACAATAAACATTAAAGGATGTATTGCTATCTTAAAAGCATAATTCTGCAGCCACTGGTTTAATAGATAATAAGCAATAGGCACAGCAATAATAAATGATACCAGGACAGGTTTAATAAAATCTTTAGTTAATAATAAAAGTAGCTTTGTTACAGATGCTCCTGATATTTTTCTGATTCCTATTTCTTTTGTTCTTTGAGTGGTAACAAATGAAGCAAGCCCTAAAAGGCCCATGCAAGCTACAATAATAGCTAAGATCGCAAATAAGCCAAATGTTTTTCCAAATTGTTTATCTGCATTATATTGTTCCTGGTAGCGGTCATCCAAAAAGAAATACTCAAAGGGATTGCCCGGAAAAAACTCATTCCATTTTTTTTCTGCAGTTTGTACGATCTGCTGCGGGTTTTGATTTGCTTTTATTTTAACTGAATAAAAGTTGCTACTAGTTGGTGTAAGTCTGAATATATGGGCATCATAATTCTGTCTTAAGCCTTCCTGGTGATGATTGGCCACTACACCAATAATAGTATATTGATCTCCCCAGAAATCAATTTTTCTGTTAAGAGCTTCTTCAGGATTATTAAAACCAATTAATTTTAATGCCATTTCATTAAACAACACTGCATTTTTATCGGTAGAAAATTCCTTAGAAAAATTTCTTCCTTTTATTACTTTTATTTCATAAGCATCTAAAAAATCATGATCAATTCCAATTACACGGTATTGGTTTGTTTTATCAGGCCCGTCTTCTGCAAGCTTTATGCCACCGGCATTCCATCCAACTTTTTTTCCTGGTACAGATGTCGACACAATAACCTTTTCAATGCCTGATGTATTTAATAATTCTGTTTTAAAGGTTTTTAATCTTTCTTTATACGTTGCAGTATCTAAAACAGAAGGCCCTTTTAATACAAGTGTTCTATCTATATTTACACCAAGATCCTGACTTTGCATAAAATTTAACTGACTGTAAACGCAAAATGTTCCAACCATTAAAATTACTGAGGATGCGAATTGTACAATAACTAACGATTGTCTTAAAAAAGCACCCTTCTTGCTTCTGGTAAATTTTCCTTTTAAAACTGTGATAGGTTTAAACGATGACATTATAAACGCCGGATATAAACCCGCAAGTAATGAACCGCCAATAAACAGGCCAAACATAACTAACCAAAATTGAGGTTGAGCGATCAGTAAAAAACTAAGCTCTTTACCAGTTAAAGAATTAAATAATGGAAGCGAAATTAAAACCAGTACAAAAGCAAAGGCCACTGCAAATAGGTTGATTAATAAAGCCTCAAACATAAATTGAATAATAAGCTGCGAACGGTATGAGCCCATTACTTTTCTTACCCCAACTTCTTTTGCCCTGTCAATAGCTCTTGCGGTTGAAAGGTTAATATAATTGATCCATGCAATAATGATAATAAATATAGCAATGATAAATAGGAAATAAACAGACTGTCCATTTCCATTTGTTTCTGCTTCCATCATGTAAGATGAGTATAAATGAATATCACGCATCGGTTGCAGTTTGTATTCAACACTTTCATTTCTTTTTTTGTACTCAGGCCCGATCTTTTTATCCAGGTATGTTTTTATTTTTTGTTCAAGTCGTTGTGGATTTGTACCGGGTGTTAATAGTATATAAGTGTAAAAGCCATCCCAATCAAATGTAGTTTCTGTTTCAGGTCCAAGAAACTTTAAATAGGTAGCAAACGAAAGAAGGATCTCAAATTTTAAATGTGTATTAGCTGGCATATCTGCTACAACAGCGGTTATTTTAAAATCCGATCGTTTATCGTTACTAATTACTTTACCAATAGGATCTTCATTACCAAAATATTTTTTTGCTGCCGATTCGGTTATAACTGCTGTTAAAGGTTCTTTTAATGCGTCTTTAGATGCTCCCTTAATGGTTTTATAAGAGAACATTGGTAAAAACTCATTATTGGTATAAAAAACTTTCTGATTAAATTTTTTGTCTTTGTAGGAAATTACCACATCATCCGGCGTTAATTTGGCCATTGCTTCAATTTCAGGGAAAACGTCTTTAACTGCTTTGCCAACACCAGCAGCTCCCGCAGCCCATTGTGTAGTTAGTTTACCGTCATTGTACCTGTTTTGTTGTAAACGAAAGATACGATCGCCTTTTTCCTGAAATTTATCGTAGCTGGTTTCATGACTTACATATTGTACAATAAGCAAAAATGCAGCAATGCCAATTGATAAACCAAAAATATTTATAAACGAAAACGTTTTATGTTTAAATATATTTCGTAACGCTATTTTTAAATAATTCTTTATCATGTCTTATTTTTTTTATGAGTGAAGCAATATTTTTTTCATCTGCTTCACTCTGTTCTTAAACTTTTTACCGGATTTGCTACCGCTGCTCTTATAGCTTTATAACCAACTGCAATAAACGCAACAAACATGGAGGTTAGGATTGCAGTAATAAATACACCAATGCCAATATTAGTTCTGAATACAAAATTCTGAAGCCATTCATTCATAAAATACCATGCTACAGGCGCAGCAATTATAAAAGCAATACCAATTAGCAACGTAAATTCTTTAGAAAATAAATACACGATGCTGCTAACACTTGCTCCTAAAACTTTTCTTATGCCTACTTCTTTTGTTTTTTGAACGGCCATAAAAGAGATCAAACCATATAAGCCAAGGCATGAAATAAAAATTGCCAATCCTGCAAAAAGTTTATATAATAAAGCCATTTGCGTTTCCTGCTGATAAAAGTTTTCAATTACCTCGTCAATAAAAAACCCTGCATATACGTTTTCAGGAAAGAATTTTTCCCATTGTTGTTGTATTGCCTTTTGAGTTTGTAAAACATTAGCCGAATGCAATTTAACAGCGGTTTTATTATAATGCATTTTTGCCGGAAATAAAATGATAGGTTTTATTTCATCTCTTAAAGAATTGGTTTTAAAATCCTTTACCACACCACAGATGGTTTTCCATTTTTGCCCACCTGTACGTATAGGTTTCCCAATAGCTTCGTGTGGGTGTTTAATATTTAATTTATTAAGTAACGTTTCATTTATTACTACTTTTTTAGCGCTGTCAGCTTTCGTATAATTTTAGCCGGCGAGAAATTCGAGGC
>JACDED010000093.1 GCA_013816615.1 Bacteroidota bacterium | reverse complement strand
CAAAACCACGAATATCTAAAGCTATTAAACGATTTGAAGATTTTAAATTATCAAGTTGACTCTTCCACATCGACTTATCGAATGGAAAACCATGAAGAAATAATAAAGTACTGCTTCCTTCGCCTACATCATTATATGAAACAGTAAAGTTGTTGACTTCTGTCAGTAAATTTTGAAATGAATTATCTAATTCCATAGTTACAATTTGAGTTATTGGTAAATTTTCAACTTTATTTAGTGTCAAATTTTTAACGTGATTATTCTCATATTCTTTAAATAAGACTAAAAGTGAATCGTAATAGGATGTTAAGGTTTTAACAGTTATTTCTGGATTTTCCTGATAGGGAACAGTTAAAGGCATTTCATTCATGTATTTAATTAATTCAGGATCTCTTTCTCTGATTTTGTTAGTTATAACTAAAATCATTTCGTTCAATTCTAATTCAGTTTTCATATTATTTATTTAAAAAAAGTACGATAATTCACTGATCCGAATTAATTTTCTGTTTACAAATTCATCACTATCTAAAGTGTTATTAAAATTAAATTTGCAAACATTCTTTATTTTATTAAAAAGATTTGCTTAACGAAACATACATAATAAACGGTTACACGCACGCCTACCATTTCGTTGGTCACTGCCTGAAGATTGGAAAACCACAGTGTTCATGATACCCGTTAAGCCAATCTGACATATTCTGTAGTTTCATTAAGCTAAATCAATAACTATTAGCAAGTTTTTTTACTAATTTGTTTTGATTTAATCTTTAGGTAATAATACCTTGTCAATAACATGAATTACTCCATTTGATGCAGTAATATCTGCTGTAGCAACTTTAGCACCGCCCACAGTTACTTTCCCGTCTTTAACGGTTACTTTCAACTTGCCGCCTTCTACAGTAGTTAACTCTTGCCCGTCTTTCAAATCAGCTGCTTTCATTTTTCCACTTACAACATGGTAAGTCAAAATTTTAGAAAGTTTTGCTTTGCTTTCTGGTTTCAGTAATTTGTCTACCTCTGGTTGTATTGCAGAAAAAGCTGCATCAGTAGGTGCAAAAACCGTGAATGGCCCTTTGCCTTGCAAAGTTTCTACCAAGCCAGCAGCTTTTACTGCGGCTGTAAGTGTTTTAGCATCTGTAGTAGCAATTGCTACAATGTCTTTGGTTGTTGTCATTTCTTTTTCCATTTTATTTTTATTTATACAGAGAATGAATTTTCTCTGCGTTGCAAAATTGTATTTAATAGTTGCCGAAAGTGTTACATAATAAAGAAACTGAGTTATATCATTCACATTTATTTTTTTAAAACAATTGGGAAAACCGATAAAAGGGAATAGAAATTATTTTCAATTCCCCTCCTGCAAATCCTAATAATGTTTAGGGAACGAAACAGTCTCTTATCGGCACTCGCTGTCATTTTTTTTACTTTTTATTTACTTGTTTGCTTCCTCTTGTTTAACCAATTTATTATAAACACCCATTAATAATATTGGTGCTACCCATTGGCCTACAAACGAAGCGTTTTTATCGTTGCCCATACATTTAAACGCTAATGAAACTGCTGCTGCTCCCATAGCTGCAAATAAAAATGTGTCGGATGGTAATTTGATTGTTTGCTTTTCAATAGCTTTGGTAATCATGTCTTCTTTTGTTTCTGAATTTTCCATTTTGTTTTTTTTAGTTATTGATAATTGAATTGATTATTTATTGATATAATATTATTGCATTGTTGGATGAACTTGATGGTTAAACTTTATTTTGCGTCTCCATTCTCCCCACGCTCCTGTACTCCACAAAACTATTGCTATTAAAATTGGTTGAAATGGTAACCGTAGCCAAAGAAGTAAATCCGAATTTAAACCAAAAGCATAATTATGATTAACTAATTGCGCAATATTGCCGGGAAAAACTGCTATCAAAAATAGGGCAACTATCCAACCAACAGTAGTTCGTTGTTTTACTAAAAAAAGTAAAGAAACTCCTAAAATAATTTCTACCACACCTGATAAAAGCACAACTGTATCCCGATCCATAGGCACCCAATTGGGCACTTGTGCCAAAAACTCAGTTCGCATAAAAGTAAGATGCCCTGTACCAGTAAAACTAAAAAAAATGCCGAGTAGTATTCTTTCTGTTGTTTGAGATTTTGTTGAGTCTAATATTTTATTTCCCATAATTTTATATTAAAAAATTGTGGTTTAAATTAGTGGCAAAATCAGCTAATTCAGCAATGTATTTTTTTAAAAACTCCTTTGTTTTTTCATCATTCAATGTTCCTTCCTCGTCAAATTTTGTATTTACCTCTGTTATCACTACCTCAGGGATATTCATAGTAATTGCATTTACGGCTACTAATATTTGTCGTAGGTGAAATTGCGCCCTTACGCCACCCAACAAACTCGGGCTTGCACTTATAATACCCACCGCTTTTCTATCAAATGGTTTTGTAGGGTGTTTAGAAAGAAAATCAATTACATTTTTAAGCACTCCCGGAATAGAATAATTATATTCAGGTGTAACTATAATGACTGCATCGGCTGTTTTAATGGCAGTACATATTTTTTCAATGGATTCAGGAAACACTTTCTCATGCAAATCAAAATTGTATAATGGTATATCATCAATTGATAATTGTTCAATGCTAATATTTGCTGCTGCAAAATTTTGTAGCGCTTTTAGCACCATCGTGTTAAAAGATTTTTTTCTTAAACTTCCCGAAATGGCTACAAAGTGATAGTTATCTTTCATCGTATTATTTTTTAATTAAATTATTGCACTGAAATTCCACCATCAATTACTTGGGTTGTACCAGTTATGTATTGACTGTCATCACTTGCAAGAAATAAAACTAATTTGGCAATTTCAATAGGTTCTGCATAGCGTCCTAGCGGAATTGTGGCCTCAAATTGTTTTTTTACTTCCTCAGGATCTTCGGCTGATGTGCCTTCTTCAATTGAGCGCATCATTCTATTATTTACAGGTGCAGGATGAACAGAATTTACTCTAATTTTTCTTGGAGCAGCTTCAATAGCAGTTGTTCTCATAATACCTACAACAGCATGTTTACTAGTTACGTAAGCACTTAAATTTGCAAAGCCTAAAAGACCAGCTACAGATGAAGTCATAATTATGCTGCCGCCATCGTTCATTTGAGGTAAAGCATATTTATTTCCCAACCATATACCTTTAACATTTACAGAAATTACTTTATCAAAAATTTCTTCAGGGTAGTCTACTATTGGTTTTACAACGCCTTCAATACCAGCATTATTGAAAAATACATCAACTTTACCAAATTGTTTTACTGTTTCATTTACATAACTTTCTACATCCTTTGATTTTGAAACATCGGCAACGCAATATTTTAAATTTGGATTATTTAACTCCTGCGCAGCTTTTTTTAAGGCTTCTTCCGTAAGGTCAACTAACATTACTTTTGCACCGTCTTCTAAAAATAATTTAGCGGTAATTTTTCCAATACTACCAGCTCCACCAGTAATAATTGCTACTTTGTTTTCTAATTTTTTCATTTAATTTATTTGTTTAAAGTTTGATTTTTATAAATTAATTTTTCCGTGTTCACCTTCTGTGTATTCTGTTCCAGTTACAATCGCTTTTATCATATTGAATAATACAACCATTTTACTAGAACTGCTGTCCCAATAATTTACTTCGTTGGGCGTTACTTTAATAAGCGTCATATCCGGATCGTCTAAACCAAGCGGAAACCATGCTTTCATAATCGAACTCCAAAGTTCTTTCATTTTACTTTTATCGTTTACCAATGTTGCTGTGCCATGTATCATCAAATAGTTTTGACTGCTTTCGTTGGCAATGGCAATAGAAACTTTTTTACTTGTTTCAATTTCCTCAACTTTATATGATGATGCTTTTGTAAAAAACCACATAGTTCCATCGTCATCAATTTTATTTATACCCATTGGTCGACCCGATAAATTTTCAGCATCTTTTTCACTGGTAATAAGCATACAAGTACGCACACCTTTAATCATTTCTATTAGTTTTTCGACATTTTGATCATTTTCCTTTTTCATATAATTTATTTTTTTATGTGTACTTTATTTGATTTATGTTACAAAAGTGCTTGGATTAAATTACGAGTGTTTTACTCACAAATCACTTTTTTCAGACACCCAATCAATTGCTTTTTGTTCATCTTTATGTTCAAAACCTTTAAATTCTCCGGGCATTAGAATGCTGAATATTTCGGTAAAAGTTCTTATTGCGCCAATATCAGAAACAATTGCAGCACGATTCCATTTGGTTAAGTGTTTAATACCCATAATTGCGTCCTTAAACCAAGCACCTGCTGTAAAGTTTTTTATAGAAGTATCCAAAACCAACATGTAATTTAGTTTGTCAGTTTTTTTTATAAGTTCCTTTACCTTGGGCATTACTACCTCAGAAAAATCAACTTCGGTTATTTTTCCACTTGCCCTAAATCCAACCATATTTAATGGTAATTTTTCTATTTTAGTTATCATTTTTTATGTTTTTTAATTTTTCATGCATTAGAAAGTTATGATTACATCAATGAAATATTTTTGAAATTATTCACTAAAAGAATAATCCCCCAAATGCATAAGGTGTATTCAAGCGCTCCAATCATATAGGTAGCATTTTGGATGTTACCAAAGTATAGTACTGAAATTGTTCGCACTACAACTAGGCAGGAGTAAATGGCGACAGAGAATATCAAACCTGCATTATTAAATGAAGGATAGTATGCCATAATTGAAAAGAATACTGAAAAACCTAATTGCATTCCTCCATATACGGTAATATACTCTACTTTACCTGAATTGTCGACAAATTTATAACCCAAAAAGTTGGATGTAGCATAAAACTTGATTACACACCAAACCGAAAACACAAAATAGAAAAGAGCGTTTATATATAAATAAATTTGTATCATGAGTTGTTTTAATTTAATAAAGAAATGTTAATTCTTTAGTGCCGATAATGGGATTGTATGTGCATGAAATTACCCACTTCGTATGCTCTTGATTTACGAAAAGGATGTTATTAAATTCTTCTAGCTTTAGACTTCCCTGTTTAATAAGAGAAATGATGAAGGCTAATAGATTGGATATATTTTTAGTTCGCAAACTCATTTTATTTTAAATGATAAACTCATGCCACAAAGTTATTTCATTAAGTGGAGGACTTGTTACACAATTGGCATAAATAGTTACTTCATTCACACTTTAACTGCTAAAATTCAATGATTTCTCAATCGTGAATCAGTTGCGAAAAATGTTCAGAAAAAGTTGACTGGAGATTATTATTATTCTGTTAGCATTTGCTCGTCCTTTACAATGACCCATAAGTTCAGAGCTACTAGCGGTTGCGATTTCGGAACACTAAGATTGATTTACCTGCTGTTCATATTAAAGAAAAATATTTTAATAATGTACACGAGATAGTTAATAAAATTTTCAACCAAGTAATTGCGATTTCAATTTCTATAAGCGCAGCAGTATTTTCAACCTAAGCTTCATTTATTGCTACATTAGAATTCAACTTTTCTATCGTAAAGATTTAAGAGAGATAAAAACTGATTTTGAAAAAGATTTTAATATAATTCACATTCAATCAGGATTGCCGCCTAATATTATCGAATTAAAGAAAAGTAAGGTTGAGCGAAAAAATTAAAGACTCACTCAAATTACCTAATCTTTTGATTACATTTGTTTTATTCTTCTTTACTTTGGGTTGCGTGTATATATTTTACGAGATTTTAATTGCATCTAAAAATTCTATTACCACTGCAAACCTCTTAATCAAACCAACTTTATTAGTTAAATTATTTTAGAGAAGCTCAGGAAAATTACATTATTAGTAGAAAGCTGATTGAATTAGAGAAAAACAAGGAGTTTTTATTTAAGATTCCTGTTTTAATTAGTCCAATGGAGTGTGAATTTCAGATGGAAGTATCAGATGCAGATATGGTCGGTAGTACTTCCATTTCTTTTACCCTAAGAAGCACTCATTCTGATCCTGGAACAGGAAGTAAAGCTGTACAAATATCAATTGATATTTCGGGCATAATTACAAAAATTGCAATTCAAAACTTGGATTTAAACTTTGATTTAAGTGGAGAGTATTTACTTTTTGCTTGTTCAGCAAGTAAAAACATTCAATTTGCATTAAGTATTAGCGAAAATTCAGCGAAGTTTATCTGTTAACGCCATTTTGCCAATTACTCTCCAAATGCTCCTCAATCATTACACATTACTGAAAAAATGTTGCCAATGCTATTCTAATTATAGGCACATAGCTCCGCAAACATAAAAACGGTGTTTCCAACCGAATCACAATACCGAAAAAATATTTTCAACTAAACCTTAAAGCAATGCTCTTTTCCTTAATTTTGAATATCTAAACTTCAACCCATGATTAAAGACTTAAATAAAGTATTCGAAGAGCTTTTAAACCGTTATGTAAATTCCATTGAATCGAACTACAAGAAGCTATACAATAGAGCCAAGGATAAGGAGTTTGTAAAAGAAGAGTTAAAAAAAGGCACTGACTTTATGGTGGACTGGGAAGCCATATCCATTGAAAAGGGCAAATTAATTGATCTATTTTCTGACATGTATAAGCGCGGGGATGATTTAAATAAAATTCTCGCTCACTTAAAAAAAGTATTTGGCGAAGTTGATGAGATAAAACCGTTTCAGCGTATCGAAAATGGAAAGAAGATCACACTTTATTTGAGTGATGAAGAAAAAACGTTAAAAAAATTGACGCTAAATGAGCGCAAACTTTTAAAAGTATTAATCAGAGATACAGCCTACAGGGAAATTCAAAAGAGGCTCCCAACTATGTTTGATGAAAATACAACTACGTCAAAAATAAAAAAGAACGATCTCATACAATGGACAGCAATGAAGGATGCAAAGAATGATTTTGTGCAATTGATATACGGATTACACTTAGCAGGCTTTATTAACGATGGCAAAGGAGAAATCACGAAAATAACCGAAACCCTTGCAGATGCCTTTGGTATTGAGCTCAGCAAAAATTGGCAAAGCAATCATTCCGCAAGCATACACAAATCAAATGCTGATTATATCCCACCTATTTTTGATAGAACAAAAGAAGAATATTTAAAATACTTCAAAAACAAACGAAAAGAGAAAGTTAAAAAGTAACGCTTTTATCAAAACAGTTATCAAAGGCAGGTTTTCCTGCCTTTTTTCGTTTCCTAAAATGTCCATCCTTCCTGCGATTATCAAAAATCAACTCCCACCCCAACACCTAGTAGGTTTGTTTTTAATAAACCCTTCTCGTTCTTTGCTCCGTCAATTACACTAAAAACACAAAAAGATAGACGATAAAATATACGCTAATTGACGGTAGAAACAGAGCAAGAACAGAAAAAATAGACGGTAATTGATTATAAAAACAACAAAAAAGGAGGCAAATATGAGTGCAACAGAAGGGAACAAAGAACAAAACGGACAAAAAGCAGCAGAAACATCTGAAGACAAGAAGGATTGGATGGATTATATACAGGACTTTATTAAAAATCCGATTACGACAGGCGTAACCGGACTTGCAGCCGGATATCTTTTAGGAACATTTAAAGCAAGTAAAGACATAGATGCTCTAAAAGCAGAGCATAAACAGCAAATGACTGAACGTGATCAGCAATTCAATCAAATGCTAAGACAAATAAAACTCACCCATAAATTAATTGCCTCACAAAAATTAAAAACACTACCTGAAAATGAAGAAGAACAGGAAGAAGAGGATGAGGAAGATGATGAAAATACACTTCATTTAAAAGAAGATAAGAAAACAAAGGTTTATAAATACCAAGTCAAAAAGAAAAAGCAGTTTGAAATAAAATAGTAAAAGAAACACAATGAAAGCAAGTATAGAAAAACAACAAGTAAAAATTCCAATTGAAATTTTCTTCGATGTATGTAAGATGATTCGTACAGGAAACTTAAATAATAAGATTATTGGCAGTAATGAAGTAATGGGAGAAGTGTTTTTAGATATATCCTTTACAAAAGGAAATAAAATTCAAACAGCGGCTATCCAAAATATTTATGATTCGGTAAATGAATGGAACGATCAGCGTTATGGAGATGAACATCCGGATGAAATAGCACTACACTAACTGAAACAAGAATCTAAAAAATTAAAAAGTAAAACAAAAACCAAAAGAATGAACTGTTTACATTGTAATAAACCCATAGAAGGGAAAAGAAATACAAAAAAGTATTGCAATAACACCTGCAAACAATATGCATATTTAAATAGAGCTTATAACCAAACCGCATCTACAAGTTTTGTATTAGCAAATAACACTCCAAACAAAATCCAAACAAGTGAATTTACAATTGTAAACAGCGAGCAACCAATAATTAATAATAGTATAAACCAAACACCCGCAAGCCATGAATATATAAAACCACTTATTAAAGAAGAAGAATATCAATATATAAACGCAGATATTTTGGACAGAATACAGCAAGGACATATTTCATTAAACATAGGGACTAATTATTTTACCAGTAGTTCAAACTACGGAGGTAGAATCACAGAACAAAACCGAACAGCCTTTTGCTATATGATTCCGAGAATACGATGTATTATCGAAAATTTATTTCAACTTAGTTATAAAAGAAGAATTTATCATAGAACAGCAATTACCGTTTCAAAAGCAATAGAAGAAATGCTAATGTCGGAACACGTAAAAGCATTGCCGAATGATTTTCCTTTTTATGAAGACCTTCTAAAACTGCATAGTTTGTTTTTAGAGTTGGTTACTGATTTAGAAGTGAATAAAGAAGGGCTAAAATTCAAGCTGAATAAAGGGCCAATTGTTCGGTATATTTTGATATTAAACCTTATCAGGGATTGTACAAAAAAGGAACCATTTATCAAGCTATTTCCTGATTTATATAAAACAAAGCCCCGGATAAAGCCCAACACAGTAGCGGGATAGCCCGATTTTTATGTGTCAAATGAATTGTTTAACTTAGCTATGAACACCCAATGAAAGAGATAAAACTAATTGAAGAGAAAAATGAACATAAGGGAGAATTAACCCTTGAAAATGCAAGGGGACTTCTCAACGATAAAACCATGAGTGATGAACGACTGGAGAAAATAATTAACAGTATAAAAATATTTTGTAAAGTAGCTTATGACTTGTATGTGGAAGAACAAAACAAAAAAGAGGAGCAACTAGAAATTGATAATGTTACATCACTTCATTCCAAGCCGACTCAAGAACTAAAAGAAGCAGCATAAAAAAATTAAAACAATAAACTATGGCAGATGATAATCAATTATTTAAAACCTTTTCAAAAGGTAAAAAGAAAATCCTATTTGAAAATGATGACTGTGTTATATATACACGGGTATCAGGAGCAAAGCAAATGGATGGGCTTTCCTTAGAAACCCAACTCAAAGGAAATCAGGAATACGCCAAAAGAAACAAACTCTTAATAAGAGAACATTTTGGAGGTACTTATGAAAGTGCGCAGACCGATGAGCGGAAAGAATTTCAACGGATGATTAAGTACATCAAAACAACCAAACATAAAATCTCAAAAATACTGGTGTATAGTTTAGAACGTTTCTCCCGAAATGAAAACTCTATTTGGTTAAGCGGGCAATTACGAAAACTCGGAACAGAGATTGTTTCAGTAACACAACCCATCGATACAACCAACCCTGCGGGTATCATGCAACAAAAAATGCTTTTCATATTTGGAGAGTTTGACAACCAACTCCGAAGACAAAAAAGTATGGCAGGAGTTAAAGAAAGATTACTAAAAGGCGAATGGTGTACAAAGCCACCAAGAGGCTATGATATTGTAAGAAGTAATGGCGAGAAAAAAATAGTATTGAACGACCAAAGTAAAATCATTAAAAAAATGTTTCAATGGAAAGCTGAAGAACGTATTCCTAATGAGCATATCCGAAAAAGACTGTTAACCCACAACGAAACGTTTAGCTTAAAAAGAATCGCTGAAATTTTAACCAATCCGTTCTATTGTGGCATCATGGTTCACAAAGCATTGGAAGGAGAAGTATTAGAAGGCAAACATGAAAAACTGATTACCAAAAATATGTTCTTAACAGTAAACGGAATCTTGAATGAAAAGAAACTTGGTTTACAAACAAGAAAAGAACGAAAAGAAATCGCTCTCAAGCGCTTTATGAAATGTGAAGCCTGCCTTCAGCCCATGAGAGGTTATATAGCCAATAGTTGCGATACGGCCTATTACAAGTGTAATACACCAAATTGTAAATGCAACCGAAATGCCGAGGAGGTTCACAAAAGGTTTGACAATCTTTTATTAAAGTACAATACTAACGTCAATTACGATAAACTCATTCATCAGCAATTAAAGGCTACTTTCTCGCAAATGAACGCTAGCACAGAGGAGAATCAAGCGGCAGTAAAGGCTAAAATAGCCGATTTAAGCCACAAAATAGAGCGTTTGGAAGAAAGATACATACTGGAGGAGATAACGGGCGAACTTTACCAAAAATACAAACTCAAATTTGAAACTGAAAGGGAGGGAATTGAGGTAGAAATCAAGAAAAACAAAATTGAGATGTCGAAATTGGATGACTACATAAATTTCACACTTAATCTTTCTATAAACCTTCGTAAAATATGGGCTTCCAGCGACTATACCGAACGGCAAGAATTGCAAAACAGCTTCTTCCCACAGGGAATTACCTACAATCGGCAAAAAGACGAATGTCGAAGTATCGAGGTCAACGAATTTTTAGAAGAAGTCTCTGATTTATCAGGGACTTTCGCTACTTTTACTCCCGAACAAATTAAAAATTTAGACTTTAGTTCCCTTAGCGCACGCTGAGCGGAGTCGAAGCGCTGTAAACATCCTTCGACTCCGCTCAGGATGACATTAAACCATCATACGAGCAATAGCGAAGCAATCGGCATAGTTCGAGATTTTACCCTTCGCCTGAGATTAGTTCATTACTTATAAAACAACCACTTCCCTATTTCTCTCCAGCTTGTTTTTTTGCCATACATTAAAATACCGGTACGGTAAATTTTACCGGCAAGCCAGGTGGTAAAAATAAATGAAACAAATAAAATGCTTAATGATAAAACAAGCTCCCACGTGGGTACACCGTTTGTTATGCGCGACATCATTACAATTGGTGATGTAAACGGAATAATAGAGCCCCAAAAGACTGTGGAGGAATCAGGATCCATAATAGTTTTTGTGGCAATAAAATAACCAATCATTAACGGGATCATTACCGGAGTTATGAATTGCTGCGAGTCGGCCTCGGAATCGACGGCACTGCCAATGGCCGCCATAATAGAACTGTAAAATAAATATCCGAAAATAAAATACAGTATAAAGCAAATAAACACCTTACCAAAATCTATTTCCTGAAGTTTTTGTAAAAGATCGAACATCTCTAATTTATCATCAAATTTTTCAAGTTGACTTAAGTTAACGTTCGTACCATTTTTTTTCACCATCTCCTGTTGATCTTGAAATACTTTTAATTGCGCAGACGCATCTTTTAAAAATAAAGTAGACAGGGCCGTGGTTAAAATAAAAGTAATTAAACCCATTATTAAAAATTGAATGATCCCAAGAATGGCCACACCAATTATTTTTCCCAGCATTAACTCAAATGGTTTTACCGAAGAAACAATTACTTCAACAATACGGCTTGTTTTTTCTTCCATTACGCTTCTAAAAACCATCATACCGTACATTAAAATAAACATGAACATGAGGGCGCCAGTTAAAAAGCCAAACAAGCCAAAACTGGTTTGATCTTTCTTATTTCCTTCATCATCTACTTTTTTTAAGATGATCTTTATACTTTGTTTTGAGTTGGAGATAATATTCGGATCAATGTTATTTGCCTTTAATTTATTCTCATAAATAATACGTTCCATCTGATCTTTAATATATGTTTGGAATGCAAAACCCGGAGATTTTTTATAATACAATTGTGTTGCCCCTGCTCCGCCTTCTATTAAATTTGGTGATATCCACAATAAACATGAATATCCCTTATCACTAAATTTCTCAACAGCATTTTCAAGTTTATCATTTGAAAAAGAAAGAGAAATGTAATCGTTACCTACTAATTTATCTTTAAACAATTGCGAATCATCAATCACCAAAACATTTTGTTCTGTTTTTTCAGATTGCGTCATTTTTATCATAAACGCCAAAAAGCCCGTTATTAAAAGCGGTGCAAGAATGGTCATAATAATAAAGGTCTTGTTTTTTAATTTCGACTTTATTTCGCGGCCAATTATTAATCTTATTTTTCTCATTTCAAATCTTTATTTACTCTGTAAAATTACTTTTAGTGCCAGAAATAGAATCATCATGATTTACCTTCATAATAAAAATATCATTCATGCTTGGGATCAATTCGTTAAATGAATGAATATCGCAAATTGGTAAAATAGCTTGCAACAATTGGCTACCTGTAACACCATTTGCTAATTTTAATGTTACCGAATGAATATCATCATCGGTATGTTTTTCCAGTATTTCTCCACCTGTCCATAAAGCGTTGGTAAAACCCAGTAAATTTCCTTTAAAGGTAACCCTGTAAGTATTTGTACGGTGAGTTTTACGAATTTCTTTTACCGAACCATCCAATATTTTTTCTGACTTATGAATTAATGCAATGTTATCGCAAAGCTCTTCAACACTACCCATGTTATGTGTAGAAAAAATAACTGTTGCCCCGTTCCTACGCAGTTCCAGGATCTCATTCTTTATCATTTGTGCATTGATAGGATCAAAGCCGCTAAAGGGTTCATCTAAAATTAAAAGCTCAGGCTCGTGAATAACAGTTACGATGAATTGAACTTTTTGCTGCATCCCTTTACTCAGTTCTTCAATTTTCTTTTTCCACCAGCTTTGCATTTCAAACTTTTCAAACCAATAGGTTAAACGTTTTTTTGCTTCTGCTTTGCTTAAGCCTTTTAATTGCGCGAGATATAAAACCTGGTCTCCCACCGACATTTTTTTGTACAGGCCACGCTCTTCGGGTAAATAACCTATTCGCTCAACATGTTTAGGATTTAATTTTTCGCCTTTAAAAATAATTTCACCGGTATCTGGTCCGGTAATTTGATTGATAATGCGGATCAACGATGTTTTACCTGCACCATTTGGCCCTAATAAACCAAAAACAGATTTCTCTGCTACATTTAAAGAAACATCATTTAAAGCAACATGGTTACTGTATTTTTTTGAAACATTTCTTATTTGAAGAATATCTGCCATTACATTAAATTGTAAAATTAAATTGTTTATTCGTCTTTTTCAGTTACCCCACCGCTTACTACAAATTTCATAGTATCTCCGGCATCAGCATCCAAAGGCTTCACACTTTTAGCCGGCACAATTATTAACCTGCCGGATAATGAATAAGACATTGGTAAATACACTGCAACTTTATCTTTTATATGAAAATCTTTAAGATCTTCTTGTGTAATAAATCCTACCTCTTCAATTTCGGCGGCTGGATTTGTAAGTACAAGAACAGGCTTATTAAAACGTTTTTTATTTCCCACAAAAGCATTTGTAAAATCTTTAATAGGTGAATAAATATGGCGAATAAACGGGGCATGTTCTAATTTATCTTCCAGATAATTAAAGAATTGTTTAAACACAAAAGAGGATGCTAAAAGACCAACAAGTGAGATAATGCCTAAAGTAAAGATCATACCCAAAACTGTATTTAGTATTACATTATCAGTAAAACCAAAAACAGAAAAAAGACTTTCAAAAAAATAAAACAATTTTGAAAGTATGGCAAGAGTAATAATTAAGGGAATAAATAAAATTAAACCCTGGATAAAATATTTAAGAAACTGTTTCATTTTATTTAAGTAGCAAAGTTATAGTAAAAACGCAGTTTAAAATTAATATAGCTAACAAACATTTAACAGGTTAACACTAATAAACTTATGGTTAAAATATATTAAAAGCCATCTTTTTTTGATATATTTGAGTAAAAATCAAACGTATGCATATCAATTTTTTAATCCTTTTAGTTGCTGCACTAATTCCAATATTAGTGGGCTTTGTATGGTATAACCCAAAAACCTTTGGTAAAGCCTGGGCAAAATCTGCAGGTATTGCAGAGGGAGCCAAAATGAACAACATGGCTGTTGTATTCGGTCTCACCTTTTTATTTTCGTTTTTCTTAGCATTTATTATGCAAATGCTTACCATTCACCAGTTTCATGTGGGCGGCTTATTAATGACGCAACCCGACTCTGCCGACCCTAATTCAGAGGCAGCGCAAATGCTTAAAAAATTTATGGAACTTTTTGGTAACAGTTACCGTACATTTAAGCATGGTGCTTTTCATGGTACGCTGGCCGGCATTATGCTTGCACTACCCATTTTAGGTATTAATGCGTTATTTGAAGGCAAAGGCTTTAAATACATTGCCATTAACGCAGGCTTTTGGATAGTTTGTATGGCATTAATGGGCGGCATTATTTGCGGCTTTGCTTAAACTTTCCATCTACCCAACAGTCTAAAAGACAGACATAAGAACTTTCATGAAAAAATTACTTTTAATTATTTTACCGGTAATTGTATTACTATCCTGTAGTGTACAAAAAAGAAAATACCAAAAAGGGTTTTATGTAAGCACTCTTAAACACAAAAAGCAGGTTCAAAACAATACTATTTCCAATTCAAAAAATGAAATTGGTAACGAAACTTTAGCCTTAAAAACAGTTCCACTTCCATCTGAACCGGTTGAAAACGCAATTGTATCTGCTTCTGCAGATAATACATTTCTCCTTATTCCAACGCAATCAAAACAAAAAAAAAGTAATCCTGATTCATTATGCGATAAGATCACCTTAAGAAATGGGGATGAATATATGGTGACAATATTAGAAATTACGCCTAATGATGTTAAATACAAAAAATGCGATTCGCCCGATGGCCCACTTTATGTGGTAAAAAAAGCAGATGTGTTTATGATCAACTATGCTAATGGAACAAAAGAGGTTTTTAAAGAAGATACCCCACAAACAAACACTAATAACAATAGCACAAAAACCAATCCGCAATATGATGGACCAAAAAAAACACATCCTATGGCCATTGTTGCTTTAATATTTTTGATACTTGGCTTTATTACTTATGGCTTGGGTTGGATCCTTTCAATTGTTTTTGCAAGAATAGCAGAAAGAAAAATAAGAGAACAGCCAAAAGTATATAGTGGCGAACCCCTCGCAAGAATTTCACGCATAATAAGTACAGTTCTTTTATCAATTATTGCAGGAATAATAGTATTTGCCTTAATTCTTGCGCTACTTTTTTTATAAATATTTTGAAGATGAAAAAAATCGCGATCCTCCTTCTGCCTTTATTAATTTTATTTTCCTGCAGCGTACAAAAAAGAAAATACCAAAAGGGTTTTTATGTAAGTTCTAAGGGATCAAAGATCACTGTTAAAAAAAATAATGCAGTTGCCCTTAAACAGGGAAAGGCGTCTGAAAACCCTGCTCCTATTGTTACAGAGTCAACTACAGGGGATGAAAACGAAGTTGAAGCTTCCGCAGAAATTAAATTAAAGCCGCTTAAATTAATTGCGAAATCGGTTTTTTATATTAACAAACAGGATGGATGTGATCTTATAACATTAAAGAACGGTGAAGAGGTAAATGCCAAGGTATTAGAAATAACTACTATTGAAGTAAAGTATAAAAAATGTGATGCGCCTGATGGACCACTTTACGTAGTAAAAAAGTCGGATGTATTTATGATAAAATACGCCAATGGCACAAAAGAAATTTTTAAAGAGTCACGACAAGAGCAATCAAAGAATTCGCAACCTGAACCGAATTCAAATCAAAAAAATAACGAATCTAAAACAACACATGAGCTGGCAATACTTTCATTAGCATTAGGCATTGCCGGATTTTTGTTTTTTATTGGCAGCATCCCCGCAATAATTATTGGCAACTCTGCCATAAAAAAAATAAATGCAGAGCCTGATAAATATGATGGATTGGAAATGGCCAAGATCGGAAAGATACTAGGCATAATTGGTATTGTGTTAAAGGTGGCGCTTTTCGTGCTTATCGTTGCAGCCATCATGTCAATTTAATTACGCAAGGCCTACTCTTTTACAAAATAATAAATATCATCATCCTGTAAGTTATTTTTACGGTTGCTACTAAAGTAACCTGCTTTACCACCTTTTAAAATATAAATACTATAATCATCAAATTGAGTATTGATGGGAAATCCCACGTTTTTTGCAGTAAAAAAAGTACCATCATCTTTATTCGGTTCAGCATAAAAAATATCCATACCTCCTAAACCCGGTCTTGTATCGCTTGCAAAATAAAGAACACCTTCTTCTGTAATATGCGGAAATACTTCATCTCCCGGTGTATTAATTAATAGGCCCATATTTTTTGGTGCGCTCCAGGCGCCGTTTATAAATTCACAAACAAAAATATCTTTACCGCCAATAGAACCTTTCATATCACTTGAAAAATAAAGCTTTAAACCATCCTTACTGATACATGGGTGCATGAAATCAAATTCGTAGTTATTGTATACAAAAGGTGTTGCAACTTCTGCCTTTTCTGAATTTGGATTAGCACTATAGATCTGAAATTTATAAGATGAGGGCTCTGCCAATTTATTTAATTCTTTTGCGGCAACCGAACGGCTGTAATACATAGTTGTTTCATCTGCCGTAAGGCTTACCTGCGAGTAAAGGCCCTTGTTTTGTATTTGTTTTGCATAGCTTGTGTTTTCAGAAAAAGTACGCGCATCTTTTTTTGATGCTGCATTAATTGTACTATTATTATCATCACCTGTTGCTACAAAAATTCTGCTTTTTTTATTTTTTTCAGTAATGAATATTAATTTATTATTTGAAATTACAGGGCACGATTCTGTTCCTGTAGTATTTATTCCGCTTACTTCGCTTACATGAGTTAATGCCGAATCTGCATAAAATTGAGAAGCATTAGAATAAGCCATTCCCCAGGCGGCGATAGTTTTATCCTGACTGGTCTTTAAAAAATTGATCATCATTTTTGCATCTTGTGTACGGTAATTTGCCAGTAAACATTTAGCATAATCCAACCTGTCGGCATCTGTTACCTTACTGCTTTCTATTACGTTTGGCCAATGATCAACCGCTTTACTTTGATCGTTTGTTTTTTTGTAACAAATCGCTGCCTGGCGCGAGGCATAATAATCTTTTGGATACGACTTTAAATAGCTTTCATAAACCTTTGCCGCATCAACAAATTCCTGCTTAATAAATAATTTATCAGCCTTAATAAGCTTGTTGTTTATTGTTTGAGAAATACAAACGGTTTTAATTCCGAAAACAAGAAGTACTATAAAAAATATTTTTTTGATCATACGCAAAAGTAATTATTCGCTTTTAATAAATGTAAGGTTTGTGATTTTCCTAAGATTATAAATTTTTAAGTTATAAATATCCGCTTTAAGCTCTTTAACAGAAACAGTTTTAGAAAAGTTTTGTTTAAAAATAAGTTGCCCTGCGCTATTTGTAATTTCAATAAAAGACCTGTCAGTCTCAAACTCCGTAGCATTTTCAATGTTTATATCATCTTTAACGGGGTTAGGGTAAATGTGAACATTTCTATTTTTTGTGTTTGGATAAATACCGGTTGAACCAATAATTATAGTCTTAATTGCAGAATCTTTCTTACAGGCATTTTGTGTAACGTGGCATACAGTATAAGTTCCACCCGGCGCTATATAAAAATGGTTTGGGTTTGTTTGAGTAGAAATAGCCGCATCGCCAAAATACCATTTATTTAAAAGTGTTGGCGAGAACGAAACGAACTGGCAGTTTAAACCGCTTATATTATGATCAAAATCAGCCCAGGGCAGGTTCTTGCCAAGGTTCCAAACTGCTAAACTATCATTAACAACAGTATGAGCAACCTGTTGTAAAAAAATAGCGGTAGATGAGTTTACCGTTGAAATAAATGTGTTGGTTAAAACACTTTTTTGAAATAATACTTCATAAAAAACACAGGCTGCCAAATAAGAGCCTTCTAAAGATGGATGGCTTTCATCAACCTGGTATAATTCAAGTGTGGGATTTAATGCAATTGATCTGCTAAAAGCTTCGCCAACAGGCGACATAACAGCATTACAGGTATCTGCAAATTTTTTATAGGATTGTTTTAAGCGGGCCTGCATACCCGTGTAGGTACAAACCGGCGGATAAACGCCGCAATTACCTGCATCGCCATTCTTGCGTCCCCAGGTTTCGTAAAACACAGTGTTGGTGCAATTGTTATTATGCTTAATTAAACTATCCAGCTTGCGGGCATAAGGCAATGTTTGATTATAATCCTGCGAAGGCGAAAAAGAAGGTTCCTGGCTTTGCGCTTGTATGATCACATATTTCCAGGCAATGGCATTTATTTTTGTGTTTGTAGTAACATCGGTAAAATGATTTTGCAGGGTATAACCTCCAGGTGTATTACCATCGTAAACTAAAGTATCACCATTAGCTAACGCTAATTGAGAAATAAGCAGTGGTAAATTATTTACGTAGGTATAACTATTACCTAAAAAAAGAGCGCTTATTTTTTTATTGACCTGGGAATTAACAAAAAATGGTATTAAACAAAACAGTACTAATTTTTTCATTGATTAAATTTATTAAAAAATTTGCTTTGTTTTATGGAAAATGATCTGAACCTGCATCCCTATAATAAAGATAAAAATGACTCTCTCATCATTAGCCGTAAAGGCACTAATAGGTTTTAGCTTAGGCTTAAACGCAAACACATCACCAAACCAGGTTTTAGGCGATTCGTTAAAAACAAAAAAGACCAGTTGCGAGGTAAAAACTCAAAAAAAATCACAAAAAAGCGAAACAAACAAGATTAGTAGCAAATCTGCTAAATTGGTAAAAGAACCGGATTCTTGCGGTAAATTGCAAAAACCGGTGAAGTTGACCACCCTAGACCGATTTAAACTGACCACCGTTGACCGGCTCAAATTGACCAGTGTAAACCGGTTGAAATTGACCACCTGATTAGAGGAAAAAAGTTCATGCTGTGA
>JACDED010000092.1 GCA_013816615.1 Bacteroidota bacterium | reverse complement strand
ACGATGCAACCGGAACTTCAAAAACCGCACTCATCACATTTTTTAATTGCTCTTTTATATTTTCCATATATTACTATTGCACTTTAAATTTATTAAAAAAAATCAATTATTAATTACTTTAATGTAATCTACCTTTTTGCCACTAAAATTTCTAATATCAAGCTGATACTCTTTTGCTCCGTCTTTTGTTTCTTTTAATTGCAAACCTACATTCTCGTAAAAGCTTTCTACCTGCGCATTTTTTTTGGTTGGAATAAATTGTGCGCTGATAGATTCATAACCTTTAGCTGCAATATTTTCAATGATCGTATTTACATACACATATTCAATATTTCTTCCAATGATCCTACAGCTCATTAATAAAGAATCGATGACCGCATTTTTAGGATCCTTTTCATTTTCTTTAATAATGCAAACACCTGTTAAACCGTTATCACCAAATTTATCCTTTACAAACATGGCAAACACAAATTGTTTATCACTTGCCATAAACTGTTCTACCTGGCTTTCGGTGTAACGGTAAGTGGTTAAATTAAACTGGTTTGTTTTTTGCGTTAACTGTGCTATTCGTGGAACATAGCTATTATCGTCTTTTAAGATCTTTAATTCTATTTCAAGAGATGCTAAATAATCTTCTATAGATGCGTAAGCCGTTTTAGCATTTTCGCGCTGAAATTGTTCTTTGTACATTTGCGTTTTTTTAACGTCATCGCTATTCAGTGTTAAATTAAAATAACGGTATATATATTTAAGAATAAGATCAGGATACTCTGAAAGGGTTGTTGGCACCTGCAAGGCAAGCACTTCCGGCAATTGTTCTTTTATTAAATTGATCTCGAAAGAAGAATCGTCAATAAAAACCAAACTATCAACACCAATATTAAGCTCTTCTGCAATGGCTCTTAAATTGCTTGCTTTATCCTGCCAGTTTACTTTTGTAATAACAATATGCTCTTCTTTTAAGACCATATCTTTATGCGTTCTTAAAACCTCAAGTACATCCGCTTCGTTATTTTTACTACAAAGCCCAACAATAATACCGCGCTTACTTAAATAAACTGCCAGCTTTTGTATATTATGAAAATAAGCGCCATGTTTGCTCGAAGCAGACATATCTATATTTTCCATACCATCTTCACCAATTATACCTTTCCATAAAGTATTATCACAATCAAAAATAACTGCCTTTTTTAATTTGCCGCAATTTTTTAAAATGATATTTTCGATAGCAAGAACATAATTTTTTAAGAACGCAACCGTATAAGGTGCTTTTGAAGAAAGGTAAAATCTGTTATCAAACGATTGCTTAAAGCCAGTTTGAGAAAAGATCCTATTAATATCTATTAATTTAAAATTAGCCGGTGCATTTGCCTCTACGTATTTATTTAATTCATTAACGAATAATTTTATTTTTGTTTCTGTTAAAAAATTAAACGGAAAATATTCGTCTGAAAATAAATTAAATATAACGGAAGGGGTTGTTTTTAAATTTTCAAAAATTATAGAAAGCTCGGTAAATAGTTTTTGTTTTAAATTAGCGTAAGTAGCGTCATTAAGGTCTTCAAAAAAATCAGACACGCTATCAACAATATTTAATGTGTCGTAAAAAATAACAACAAGATCTTTTTTATTAAACACCGCCGAATCCTGAACTATATTATCAAAGTTACCGATCTCAAGCTGTGGCTCTATTTGATTAATGCGACAGTTGTATTCCAAGATCTCTTTAAATGAATTAACGGTTACATTTGATAGAACGCCAATTGTATAAGGTTTGGAATTGATCTTTCCAACCATTGATTTATTAAGCTGTAAAATTTCAGTGTACTTTAAATTTTCCATAACGTATTATAACATTACCTGGCCGCCATTTACCCTTAAGGTTTCTCCGGTAATATAAGCAGAGTCTTCTGACGCTAAAAAACATACGGCATTTGCAACATCTGCAACACTTCCCATTCTTCTTAAAGGTGTGTTCATAGCGCTGAGTAATTTTGTTTTTTCAGGCACATCAGATAGTAAAGCAGTATTGGTCATACCTGGCGATACAAGATTAAAGCGAATAGTTTTTGGGCCATACTCTATTGCAAGAGATCGTACCAAACCTTCTAAAGCAGATTTTGCCATTACATAATAAGATAACTCGGGCTTAGGCGAATCGGTATACTGCGAGGTCATAAAAATAAAATTACCCGATCTTATTTCTGACATAGCGGGTAAAAAAGCTTTTATAAGATTAAAAGATGCTTTTACATTTACATTAAAATGTTCGCTAAATTTTTCCCATTCAATCACATCAAACTTAACATTAGGTGTTGCAGTGGTAGAGCAGTTAATTACATGTGTTACTGTACCTAAAGATCTTTCGATACTATTTTTAAGTTCATTAACTTTAGAAGCATCACTTGGGTCACATTGAAAAACTGCGGCAACAACACCTTGCTCTTCTGCGGCGTTTTTAACCTTTAAAGCTTCTTCTTTATTTGAAAAATAATGAACCGCAATATTAAATCCTTTTTTTGCTAATGCAGCGCACACGCCTGCACCAATACCACCAGAGGCACCAATAACCAAAGCTAATTGTTTTGGTTTTACAGACGTATCCGTTTCATTCGTTTCCTCTTTTACTTCTATTACTTTAACTTCAGATGTGCCGGTTGTAACTATTTGTTTGTGCTGATTTCTAATTTCAGTTTTTAACTCTAATGAACGGTTCTTTTTATTGATACCGGTGATTTCTAATTTTACTTCTATAACATCGCCTATTCTTACAGGTAATAAAAACTCAACGCTTTGTTTGTACCAAAGAGCGCCATCGCCGGGGATTTTTGTGCCTATAAGTGTTGATATAAAAGAAACACCAAGCATACCATGCACAACAGGTTTGTTAAAAGAAGTAAGCTTTGCAAAATCTGCATTTACATGAAGCTTGTTATCATCTCCACTTAATTCAACAAATTTTTCCACATCGCTCTTTCGAACTTCATGTGTTAGTGAAGCAGATTCACCAATGTAAAAGGATTCAAAATTTCTCATAATAGTTTTACCATTTCCAAATGCTCGATCCAAAAATAAAACCCGCACCTACAGCAGCTAAAACAACCGTATCGCCTTTTTTTATTTTATTTAATTTTAATGCTTCGTCTAAAACAATTGCTACTGAAGCAGAAGCTGTATTTCCAACATCAACAATATTTGTATGTGTTTTTTCCATTGGTATCTTCGATTTTGCCATCACATAACTTATCATTTGAAAGTTAGCCTGATGGAAAAGAAAAAAATCAACATCTGCAACTTCTGTTTTTACTTTTGCACACGTGCGCTTAATAGAAATTGGTAAATTGGTAATTGCCTGTTTCCAGGTTGCAAGGCCATTCATTTCCATATTATCAATGGAAGTATCAAATTGCCTGTCTTTAAAAGTAAACGAAGAGCCACCACCGCGAAGCCTTACGGATTCGTATGTTGAAGGATCTGCATGAAACGAAGAAGCAATAACTCCCCTGCCCGGTTCTACTTTACTTAAAATGGCTGCACCCGCGCCATCACTTAAAAAAATTGCGGTATTATAATCGGCAGTATTACGAAAAGGGCTTTGCATTTCGGCACCAATTACCAATGCATATTTTATTTCAGGCTCGCAAAACATCCTGTCCGACGCTACAGTTAAACCTGTAACAAAGCCGGTACAGTTAGCCTGCACATCAAACACCTGGCAATTTTTAGCGCCAAGGTCCTTCATTATTTTTGCAGAGAGAGCAGGAAATATATATTCGTGAGAATGTGTACAGCAAACGATCAGGCCAATTTCTTCGATACTTATACCGGCATTTTCAATTGCTTTTTTAGCGGCATTTAACGCCATAAAAGATGTTGTAATACCTTTGCCCGCAATTCTTCTGCTTTTAATGCCTGTTTTTTGAATGATCCATTCGGGTGTTATTTCAGGTGGTAAGGTTTTACAAAGCTCATCGTTGGTTTCAATGAAATCGGGCAGGTATGATCCTGTCCCAATAATACCAACCCCATATTCTTTATGATTCATCTCCTAAAATTAATTATTTATTGATAGCGGCATTGCTTTTTTAACATCTTTAAGCAAACCAGAATCACCATGGCCTGGCAAGGCTAACAGATTCTCTGAAAAGCGCTCAAATACAAGCTTTTGCGATTCAGTGAGCATCTTTGCACTCTCGTTAGGTATCTTTGAAGAAACCTTCGAATAAAAGAGGGTATCGCCTGTAAATAAATTATCATCGATCTTTATAACACAGCTGCCATAAGTATGGCCGGGGGTATGAAAAAAAAACACTTTTTTATTAAGTATTTCAAATTCTGCTGAGTCATCAAAAGTAATATCCGGTTTTGGAATTTCTATACTGCCTTTAAGACTAAACATTTTCATCATAAAATTAGAAAGCTTAAGTGTTTTAAGATCTTTTTTATGAAGGTATAATTTACAATTAAAATCTTTTTGCAATTGCGCAGCGCTAGCTACATGATCAAAATGACCATGTGTAGCTAATATAGCTTCAGGCTGAAGGCCCGACTCATCTATAAAATCTTTGATGTTTTTGTAATCTGAGCCCGGATCGATAATAAGGCATTTTTTTTCATCTAAAAAATAGATGTATGTGTTTGTTGCCAACAGATTATTTACTATCCTTTTTATTTCCGGCATTTAAGTTTAACTGCTTATGCCGCCCAATTGAATGAACTGCGCTGTTATGAACGAACTTTGTTCGAGACAAAAAAATTCAATAACATTTGTTATGTCATTTATTTCTGCAAGGCGTTTTATTTTTTGCTCATTAAGATACCAGTCAATATCGGCCTGGGAAATGGTATTAAGCATATCTGTTGGAAACGGAGATAATGCCAGGGTGTTGCTTGTAATATTAAAAGAAGCGAATTCCTGCGCAAGGCTATTTGATAAAGAATGAATAGCTGCCTTTGTTGCTGAGTATACCGAAGCACCAAAAGGTTCAACAGTTGAACAAATAGAACCAATATTTACAATACGGCCATATTTATTTTTCATCATTAATTTAGCAGCTTCTTTTGTAACCAAAAATGCTCCTAAAAAATTAATATCTATCATTGATCTTACTTTTTCTGTAGAAAGAAAAAGTGCCTGGCCTGAATGTGAAATACCTGCGTTATTTATTAAAATATCAAGCTTATTAAATTTGCTTTTAATAAACGAGAATACTTTTTTTAGTTCTTCAGGGTTAGAAATATCTGCCTGCATTGGATAAAAATTATCGATTACTCTTTCATCCACACCACGGCTTATACCAACAACAGAAGCGCCCTGGCCAATAAAATAATCCACCAGCTGTTTACCTACACCCCTGCTGGAACCTGTAATGCAAACAATTCTATTGGCAAATAAATTATGGCTCATTGTGTTTTATTTTTCAGTAACTAACTCGTTAATGTATGTTTTTAAAGAGATAAATGTATCAAAAGGTGAAACAGCGCGTGTCATTGCGCGATCATCTGTTAAAGAAATTTCTCTTCCCCATTCATCAGAGATCCTGCTTTCAAGGTCAACAACAAGTGATACTAAAGTTAAAGAATCTAAAGTAGCACCTGCACCAAACAATATCATTTCATCTTTACATTCAAATGGCTCGGCCTGACCTAATTGATCTGCCAGATCTTTAAAAGTATCTACCATAATTGTTTGTATCTTATCTAACTCACTCATTTTATATTTTAACTAATACTTATTTAAATTAATAACTTTTTTCAAAAAAGGCTCTTGCACTTTTATAAATTCATCTCTTAAGATGCCAAAACATATACAATCCTGGCAAATATAATCAAAAATAAAGTGCTCCCTTAGCACTCCTTCTCTTTTCATTTTAATAAAATCGTTAAGCTTTAAAGCCCCTGTGTTCATGCTTCCTACAATGCCATATACTTTGTTTAATTTTAGTTCATAAAAAGCATAGGTGTTCACTAATAATATTGCTTCAAAAGAGATAGGGTAACCTTTGGGAATATCCGGACTTAACATGAGCCTGCCCGCTTCGGCCGTTTTATGCTGTTCGCTTATTGTATACAAAGAGATCTGACCGATCACCTGATCCTGAAAATAGATCATCCAGTTAATTTCATTTGAAGGCCGGCTTTTGATCCAGTCTATTTGCTGTTCAACGGTTGCAGAGCCGCGGTTAACAAATCTTGCATGTTCTAAATTGCGCATTTTAACTACGAATTCAGCATGCTCGATCGTCATTGGCTTAAGTGTTATAAACTTCCCTGTTAAAGTGATCATATATTTGATGTTGATAATAAAAGCTTAAAGCTGTTATTTAATGTTTTTAAATGCTAAAAATTCATCGTAGTTTCTTAAATAATCTTCTTCGCTATATTCAAAAGACGCTAAAACCAGGCAAATAGCACCCGAAGAAAAATTAGAAAGATCGCGCCATATACCTGCTTTCATATATAAACCTACATTTGGGCGAAGCATATTTATTGTTTTTTTATTTTTACCATCATCCAGTGTAATATCAAAACTGCCACTGGCTGCAATAATTAACTGTTGCAATTCTTTATGCCCATGTGCTGCCCTCGACTCTCCTCCGGGAATATCGTATAAGTAATATACTCTCTTAGTTTCAAAAGGAACTTCAAGATTACTATTTATTGCAGTTATATATCCATTACGATTACCAACCTGTGGTAATGGTATAAGCTTGCAATCAAAAACAGTGGAATCCCTCATAACGCTTAATTATTTAATTCTATCTATTTCCCATATATAATCGGCCGGATCATACAGATGGCTGGATAAATGAAGCCCTACCGAATTAGTGGAAAAATTTTCTATATGACGCCATGTTTGAGCCGGTATGTATAAACCATAATAGGGCCTGTTTAAGCTGTATTTCTGAGTTTCCCCATCAGCATTGGTTATTACTACATCAAAGCTTCCGCTAAGCGCTATAATAACCTCATCTTGTGTTTTATAAGCATGCGCGCCTCTTTTTTCGCCACCTGGTACATCATAAAGCCAAAAAACGCGTTTAATATGAAACGGTATTGAATTTGGATTTTGTAAAAAAGTAAGATTACCCCTTGGATCGAGAATTTTAGGAAAAGAGAGAAGCTCTACAGGCATGTAATTTTAATTTTTACATGCAAATTTAATAAAATTAAGCTAAAAACGTTCCTAATAATACAATATTTTGGGGCATTTATCTATATATTTGTATCTATAAAGCAACAATTTAAACATCATTTATGGAGGTTCCTTTTCTTTCGTTTTCGCACATGAATCAGCAAATAAAAGCTGAAAGTATAAAAGCATTTGAAACTTTTTTTGATAACCAATGGTACGTTCTTGGAAAAGAAGTAGAGAATTTTGAAAAAAAATATGCTTCGTTCAATGAAACACAATTTTGCGCAGGTTTAAGTAATGGATTAGACGCGCTTTATATAGCTTTAAAAAGCTTAAATATTGGCCCTGGCGATGAAGTTATTGTTCCTTCAAATACTTATATAGCTACACTAATTGCTGTTAGTAACGTAGGCGCTATGCCTGTTTTAGTAGAGCCAAATATTAAAACCTATAATATTGATCCTGCAAACATCCAGGCTAAAATAACATCTAAAACAAAAGCAATTATGCCCGTTCATTTATACGGCCAAAGCTGCGAAATGGATGAAATAATGGCCATTGCAAAAAAGAACAACTTATTCGTGATCGAAGATAATGCCCAGGCGCATGGTGCCGATTATAACGGCAAACTAACCGGCAGCTTTGGTAACATTAATGCTACCAGCTTTTATCCCGGAAAAAATTTAGGGGCTTTAGGTGATGCGGGTGCAATTACAACCAATGATGAAAAGCTTTTAGAAACAGCCAGGATGATTAGAAATTATGGCTCGAAGAAAAAATATTATAACGAGATAATTGGCTACAACATGCGCTTGGATGAATGCCAGGCAGCTTTCTTATCAATAAAATTAAATTATTTAAAAGAATGGAATGTTAACAGAAAAGCTATCGCAGCTGCTTATAACGATGGATTAAAAAACATAGGCGACGTTGTTTTGCCTTATACAGCAGATAACGCTTCGCACGTTTACCACTTATATGTTATAAGAACTAAAAAAAGAAATGAGCTGCAAGAGCATTTAAATAAGAATGGCATTGGAACGCTTATTCACTATCCCGTTCCTCCACATTTACAAAAAGCATACGCACATCTTAATATTAAAAAAGGCGAATTACCAATTGCTGAAGAGATAAGCGAAACATGTTTAAGCATCCCTTTATTTCCGGGACTAATACCAGAGCAGCAGCAAAAAGTTATTGATTCGATAAGATCGTTTTATCAGTAGGATCAGAAAATATTTTCTTTCTGAACATCACTAAAATAACTCCTAAAAGTAAACCCACAATACTTAGAATAACACCTTTTTTTGCTTTAACCAATTCGAAATAAAGCTCAACAGTGTGTTTTCCTTTTGGTAAAAATAATCCGGTATGGCCTGAGTTAACAATATTCAGTTCAGCGTCTTTTCCATCCACCTTTGCATGCCAGCCTTTATCAAACGGAATTGACACACACAAAATTTCATTTTTATTACAATTGATCGTTCCTTTTATATTATTGTTATTAAAAGAACTAATTACCAATGAATCTGCTTTTAATGCATTCACCTGGCTTTTGTAAACATCAAGGTTAAAATTATTTGGTGAAATTGTATCTTTAAGATTAAACTTGGCTAAGCCATTTGCTTTACCACTTTCAATAGTAGCGGTTTGCAAACTAATATATTCTTTTTGTCCGGCAGATAAAGACTCAAATTCTAAGCTATCAATGTATTTATCATAGGTGTAACCAAAAGGTAAATTATATTTGTTTCTCAAAACTTTAACGTCCCCAAACTGTGTAAGCGAATCGTGGGTTACTCTCCACAAAGGATTTGAATAGGCTTTAACCATTAAATATTTTACGCTGTTAAGTGATTGAAGAACCGGGCGGCTTATTAAACCCGGCGCCCATCGCGATGCCATTTCATTTCCTTTATCAATTACATTATATGCTCTTAAATATCTTACGTAATTTAATTGTGAAAATGAGTGGTAACAAGAAGTACCTTTGTAATCCTGTATCATTCCATCATTTAAACTTCCGTGCATTGCCGGTGAAGAAAAATAACTTTTTTCAACGCGATAAAAATCAGAAGGCGTTTCAATCTTTTTTATGTAATTAACCGCATCTACTGAATAGTCATTATAACCCACTTTCTCTTTTAATTCGTGTGCTGCAACCGTATTACGCTTATTTACAGTGTAATTTGAAAGAATAAGGACTTCAAAAATAAATAAAATCAAAAATAATGCCTGAATGTTTTGCTTGCTTTTTGCTTTTGGAATATAAAACATTAGCAATATAAAATAAGTAACCAAAAAAGCTTTTACTATTAACGAAATGGTACTATCTACTGCATTTTTATCTTTAAAGAACGGATAGAAAATAAGTATGAATAATAAAACACCTGTTACACTTAAAACGACCTTATTTATTTTTTGTGTTTGAATTATTTTATCAAGTGCAATAACGCTAAAAAGCATAAAAACAAGAGATACGAAAAAAGAATATCCTCTATAATAATCACCGGCAAACAACCAAAATGCATTTCTAAAATATGGAAAAATAATTGGTAAACACCAAACGGCTATAAATACAATAAAAGCCATTTTTGTTTTTTTGGTAAAAAAACCAAAAGCTTGTGGCATTAATAATAAACAAGGCAAACCACAATAAAACATTGGCGCTTCTAAAAAATTTAAATGCCCTTTGTAATTTGTTCCGCCTCCCAACATATCACTCGAAAAAAAGCGCATTACAGATGTTCCAAATTCATTTGCAGTTACCAGTTTAAACATTGGGTTTTGTGATAGGATCTTGTAATAAGAATCATCGCCCGAGCCACGCGGGCTATTTAATAACATATGAAGCACTTCAAGGAAAAAAGGCCCGGCAAGCAATATTCCTAATCCTGATAATAAAATTAATCTGCCAAGGTGAATTAAAAATGGCTTATTAAATAATACATTGTTTTTTTGATACTGGCGAAATAAAATGTAACTAAATAAAAACAAACCATACCAGAATAAATTAACAGGCATTGAAATTGACATTAAAAAAATACCGAAAACAAACCATCCCCACTTTTTCTTTGATAAAAAACGCTCATAACCATATAATAAAAGTGCCATGTTAAAGCCTTCAAAAGAGAACATGTACCAACCACCGCCAACGATCATAAACCCACAAAAAGCAAACATGATAGAGCCAACAATAGCCGGAAAATTTTTGATCGAAAGTTCTTTTAAAAATAAAAAGAATAAAAAGCCTGAAAGAACAACCTTTAATAATTCTTTTACGACAAGTAAATACGGAACATTTGTTACAGATGAATAATATATTATAACATCAAACGGATCACGAAACATTAAGGGGAAATCATTAGATCCCATTCCACAATCAAAAGACCATTTTGGAAACATAAGATCGCCTGTTTGCCTGGTTATATCCAAAAGATATGGATAAATACCATTTAATGTATCGCTACCAATATCTTTAAATAAATAAACTTTATTGCCAAGTAAAAAATCACGGAATAAAAAGCAACCCATAAAAGTAAGGATCGCTAAAACAAGCCATTTGCAATTATTTCCTGCTTTTTCAAAAAAATCAATAGAACTTGTGGCAGAATTAGAAACCGGTGAAACTGTTGTTTTAGTTTTATTCATAAGGCATTTAAAATAACCAGTAAATATGCCACATTTTTTTCAATTTTTAATGAAAAAACGAGGGAAAAATCAAAATAAATAACTGGTTAATTGAATGTCCTTAAATATACCTAAAGTTAGTAAATTAGCACTATGACATTATTAGAATTTAGTAAGAAGTTTCCGACAGAGAAGAGTTGTAGATTACATTTTAAATCCGTTCGGGATAAGCAAGGCGTTGTATGTAAAAAATGTAACCATACCGACCATTATTGGTTGCAATATAAAGAGCAATATCAATGTAAACAATGTAAATTCAGAACTACATTACGTAGTGGAACTATAATGGAGTCTAGTAATATGCCATTTAAAAAATGGTACATAGCTATGATGTTTATGAGCGCTACAAAAAAAGGGTTTTCATCATCCGAAATACAGCGTCAAATGAAACATAAGCGTTACGAGCCAGTGTGGGCAATGGTTCATAAGCTCAGAAAAGCTATGGGTAAGCGTGAAGATTTATATAAGTTGAATGATATTGTAGAATTTGATGAAGGACATTTTGAAGTAGAAACAAGTAAAGAAAAGCGAAGTAATTTAAAGCGTGGTAAAGGCTCACAGAGGCAGAAAGATGTAGCGGTAATGGCAGAATCTACCCCCTTAGAAAATCCAAAAACAAATAAAAAGAGTAGCCACTTACGATACGTTAAAATGAAAGTATTAGAAGCAAAAGATGCTGATGAAATTAATAAAACAGTACGAGAAAATATAGATGAAAAAAGTATTATCCTATCTGATAAAGCAACTAGTTACATAGATATAGCAAGGTATGTAGAAGCTCATATTACAGAGAAGTCAACAAAGGAAACAACTTCAACTACCCTAAAATGGGTGCATATTGCAATCGCTAATGCTAAAAGAAATTTCTTAGGCATTTATCATAAAATTAAAGGCAAGTATCTTCAAAATTATTTAAATGAATTTGTCTATAAATTAAATCGCAGATACTTTAAAGAAGGAATATTTGATAGGTTATCTGTGGCAATGGTTTGTAATTATGGGTAAGATAACGGAGATTCAATACTGGTTATGAATTTTAACGAAAACGGTCTAGAGCAAAGCACTATTGGGCATCCTGGTACTTTAAATAATCCTCATACTCCCGGATATAATCTGCTTCAAGATAAGTATGGGAAGCAATTACAAGGCAAATCGCATCGTTCGAAAAATTTTCTTCCGCATCCCAAACCCCCGGAGGCACGTGTAAGCCTACTTTTGGATCGTTAAGATGAACCCTGCTTTTATTAATGCCGTCGTCCAATAAAATATCGAATGAACCGCTAACCGCTATCATAAACTGATGACAAGCCTTGTGAGCATGACCTCCCCGGGCTTCTCCCCCGGGAATATCATAGAGATAAAAAACCCTTTTTAGTTCAAAGGGAAGCTCAGTGTTTTCTTTTAAAGATATAATGTTTCCTTCGGTTCCATTTAATTCAGGTAAAGTAACCCAAACACAATCATGTATTGTAGCTCTCATTTTGCGACCTTGTTTATAAAAGTTTCAAAATTATTAACATGATCATCAGTGTTATCTTTTAAACTGCATAGGTGAAAGGCCATTGAACCGGGAGAAAAGTTTTCGATATGGCGCCATGTTGAGGCCGGCAAATAAAGTCCGTGATGAGGTGAGCTTAAAGTGAATTTTTCGCTTGAATCATTTACACCTGTAACAATAACATCAAAACTTCCTTTAAGTGCTACAATTATTTCCTGCTCTTGTTTACGCGCCAAACCAACTGGTGCCTGCTCTTTAGACTGTGGGACAGACCAAAAAATACGTTTTATTTCAAATGGAATATGAGTAGGATTTTGAATGAAGGTAAGATTACCCCGTGGATCGGTTATTTTCGGGAAATTGAGGATCTTAACAGGCATTAAACTTCTATAAAATTTAACCAAAGATAGAATTTAAAAATTAATGCTAAAAATTTATTAGCACCTCAGCTTTTAACTTAATACTCATAATAGCTACGTTAGTACACCTATTTATGCGTTGGTTAACGTTTTATACTTTTTTTATTTAGAACGATTGTATTTTTATATCTTTAAACATTGAAAAAAATCATTTTAATATTTCTTGTTCTAAATTTTGCGGCCTGTAAAAACAGTACGAATGATAGTACCGAAAAAGTTGAAATAAAACAGCCTCAAAATGTAAATGCTGAAACTGAGAAGATACTTAAGGGTTATTATAAAAATTCTTTGGGTGATACCCTACTTGTAATAGATAAAGACACCTTAATTACCTATCGTTTTTTTAACCGTTTAAGAGATAAACAACATCTTATTTTTTCTGATAAGGGTAAGTTAACCACTTTAGGAGACTCGCTTTACCATGTAATAAAACATGCACGTATGTATGGCTTATATCCAAACGATTATCATTTTAATAAACTTGAAAAATTAAATTCCGAATTTTATAATAAAAACGATGAAGCATTTAATGTGAGTGCTATTGCGGCGGCCGAAATTTTATTTACCGATGCCTATTTAAAATTTGGAGCGCATTTAAATAAAGGTCGTTTTAATACAGATACGATTTTGTTAGAATGGAATCCGAAAAAATTAGATACAAATTGGGTTGAGATCTTAAAAATGGGATTACATCCTACGCAAATGGCAAAAGCATTTGATTTGTTAGAACCAAAACATGCAGGCTATCATTTTTTAAAACAGGCTATTAGAAATTATATAACAGAAAACGAAAAATTAAACTGGGACACTATTTCTTTTAAAAATATAAAAGACACCATAAAATTTAAAGAAGATCTAAAACAAAAATTAATTAAAACCCGAGATTATAACGATACGCTAAACTTAAATGACAGTTTAAAATTAGCAACCGCCATTAAATCCTACCAAAAAAAATTCAACCTTGAGCCAGATGGCAAGCTTGGCAAATTAACGCGCCAAACATTATCACTTTCAAAAGAACAAACTATTCGCCAGATGGAAATGGCACTTGAACGCTGGCGCTGGGAACCTACAAAGTATCCTGAAAGATATGCGATCGTAAACATTCCTTCAGCAGAGATTAATGTATACGAATGGGATAAAAAACACAAAGAAGATACGCTTGTTTTGTACAGTAAAATAGTTGTTGGCAAACCTGAAACGCAAACGCCAACTTTAAAAAGTAAAATAAATTATATTTTGGTTTATCCATATTGGAGCGTGCCTTACACCATTGCATGGAAAGAAATTTTACCGATGGTAAAAAATGATACTAATTATTTACACAAACACAATTTTGAATGTATTAATTTTAAAGGAGAAGTAGTACCACCAAGTAAATTAAACTGGAAACGTTTTAATAAAGAATATTTACCGGTAAAGTTTCGTCAACGCATTGGTGGTGATAACAGCCTTGGTATTTGTAAATTTAATTTTAATAACAAATACGGTGTTTATCTCCACGACACTAATAGCAAACGTTACTTTAAAACATTTTACCGTTACCAAAGCCATGGCTGCATGCGTCTTGAAAAATATGTTGATCTTGCCCGTTTTTTAATTCGTGATGACACTTTAAGATTACCTTACGATACCTTGAATGCTTATTTTGCACGGCCTGAGCAAAAGCAGATCAGCTTACGGAAACCTTTACCAATTTATGTACGCTATTATACGGCAAATGTTGAAGTCATAAAGGATAAGAAAGGTAGAACGAAAAAAAATCCACAAAATGAGGATAAGAAATTTAATCTATTCATTGATATCTACAAGAAAGATGAAAAAATGATCAACCTGATCTATAAATGATCGGTTTTAGAAGCTACCAATTCTTTTAAATTCTTAATATCGTTTTTAAAGCTAATTAAACGCATAAACTTTAGTTTATTGGTGATAAAAAAAGCCACACATATTGCAATAGCAACCGCTACATATGCCAGGTTTACAGTATACGCCGCCCCATCCATATCGTACTTTTTAATTAAGATTGGCGCGGCAATTAAAGAGATCACAAATCCAAAACTATTACAGATCAAGATAAGTTTTAGTTTTCCCAATGCGGAAAAATAATGACTAATAATGCCAAAAAAGCTCACCATTAAAATCCCGGGAGAATACAACATCATTAATCTTTTAATACCCACATAACCATTTCCAAGTAAGTAAAGAAAAAAATCTTCAGGCAATAAAAAAAAAATAAGTACAGCAAAAAAACTAAATAATAAACTTGCTTTACTGAGGCTTAAGGTCATTTCAGATGAGCGCACGGTATTGCCGGTATTTGCAACCCTCGCTAACAGCACCGGCGATATACCATTTGCAATGATTAAAACAGATTCTATTAACGAAGAGGCAGACGAATACAAACCAACCTTGGCCGTACTCGGCAATAAATAATAGCTATAACGGTTACAAAATATATGCATTAAGACGGCGGCCTGGCATAACAGTCCATTTATTACAATGGGTTTAAGATCGAACGTTTTTTGAGAAGATAGTTTAAAATCAAAATTCAAAACAATAAACGTTGAAAAAAGGAAAGCAATAACGAATGAAAATAATAAAGGGAAAATATAGGCGTTAAAAGTAAATTCTTTTAATACAATAAGAGAAAATCCTAAACCTATTAACAACAACAAAGGTTGTATGAGGTTTAAAAAATTATACACCTTCACTTTTTCCTTTCCTAAAATTAAAACGCAATTAAATGTATTTACAATTATTAATAAAGAAACAATATATCCCAACCAGCCATAGCCCGGCACCTGCTTATCTAAAAATACAACTACAACGTTGCTCAACGAACAAAAAATAAGTGTATAGATCAATCCTAAAATGTAAAGCTTTTTGATATTGAATTTCGGAATAAAATAAACCAAACTATAACCGGTATAAATTTCGTTTACGATTTGAATGATGGCAATATTTAAAATAAAGATACTGATCTCGCCACGTGAGCTAACACCTAAATATCTTGAAGAAACAATTAGAATAAAAAAATTAATAACCGCAACCAGCCCTTTGGTAAATAAACTGTGTAAAATATTCTTAAACATAACGGCCGCTCTCTGTGCTATTAACGTGAAAATAAGTTAAAAATTACCAGATGAATTCTATGATTTGTTTAATATCCGGATGCAAACTTTTTGCTACAGGACAAGTATGTGCAGCGTGTTCGTACATCTTTTTTTCTTTATCTGTAAAATCTTTTTTCGGAAAAGTAATCTTCACATGCACCTCTCCAATACGTCTTGGATCAGGATACATGATTTTAACAACTTCGGCAGAAGACCCGTCCACATTGGTAAATCCTTCCTTCATTGCTACAATTCCCATAATAGAGATCATGCAACTTGCCAGTGCGGTTGCTACAAGATCGGTAGGTGAAAAAGCTTCGCCTTTGCCATGATTATCTTTTGGCGCATCGGTATTTATAACCGTTCCTGACTGGAGGTGGGTAGCTTCAGTTCTTAATTCTCCCACATATTTAACTAAACTTGTTACCATAACATTTGTTTATACAAAAATAGGATAATACCTCGTAATTCTTTAAATTTGTTATAATGTTTAGAGCCTTTTATATACTTATATTTTGCATTGTTTTAAACGATATTTCTTTAGCGCAGGATAAACCTGCTTTAAGTATTGATGAAGGAACCAATTTAAATGTATTATATCGTAACGAGGCATCAGGAAAAATATATGCCAACACCAGAGGTTTGGGCGTTTTATACCGTCGTGGCAAACATATTACCGCAAAAACGCGTTCGTACTGGGAGATAGATCTTCAATCTTTAAAACATCCAAAAGAAGTAAAAGTAACAGGCACTTCGCAGGACAAAAAAAGATTTGTATACGGCAAAATTAACCAGGTGTTTCTTTTAAGAGGGGCTGTTGGTATGCAAAAAGTTCTTTTTGCAAAAGCAGATAATAAAGCTGTTGAAGTTAGATACAGTTATTCTATTGGCCCTACTTTAGGCTTTGCAAAACCATACTATGTTCAGGTATACAGAGCTCAACCAAATAACGGTGGCCAGGTAAGTACAGATGTTGTTAAGTTTGATTCAGAAAATTTCACTCAGGATAGTGTTGTTGGAAGAGGTTCATTTTCTGATGGACTTGCAGAAACAAAAATTTACCCCGGAGGCACTGCAAAATTTAATTTAAGTTTTGAATACGCGCCTTATACCAACCTTATCCGTGCTATTGAAACGGGTATATCTTTAGATTTTTTTCCAAAAGCTTTGCCTATAATGGCAAGGAATCCCGCAGAGAACTTTATCGTGACCTTTCACGTTGGCTTTGTATTTGGATCTAAATGGTATTGAATATGGAACCCACACAAGAAATTCAAAAGATCAAAAAACCTGATTGGCTACGTGTAAAATTACCTACCGGCGAAGAATACGTTAAGGTTCGCGGCATTGTAAGCAAACATAAGTTACACACCATCTGCGAAAGTGGAAACTGTCCAAACATGGGCGAATGCTGGGGTGCAGGCACTGCTACATTTATGATCCTTGGTAATATCTGTACACGCAGTTGCGGTTTTTGCGCTGTTGCAACAGGTAAACCTAAACCGGCAGATTGGGATGAACCAAAACGTATTGCTAATTCAGTAAAATTAATGGGCGTTAAACACTGTGTTATTACAAGTGTTGACAGGGATGATCTTAAAGATGGTGGCTCAATTATCTGGGCAGAAACAATAAAAGAAATTCGTTCTATTAGCCCGGAAACAAAATTTGAATGTTTAATTCCGGATTTTGCAGGCAAGTGGGAAAATTTACAGCGCATTATTGATGTACAACCTGATATTGTTTCGCATAATATTGAAACGGTAAGACGTTTAACGGCGCAAGTGCGTATACAAGCAAAATACGATCGTAGTATGGAAGTTTTAAAACGTTTGGATGAAGCAGGCGTTAAAACAAAAAGTGGTATTATGGTTGGCCTTGGAGAAACAGACGAAGAGGTTTTTGAAACAATTGATGAGCTTGCAAATGTAAAATGCGATGTTGTAACAATTGGCCAATACCTGCAACCTACTCCAAAACACTTACCTGTAGCGCGTTTTGTACACCCTGATGATTTTAAAAAGTATAAAGATTATGCTTTAAATAAAGGATTTAAATTTGTTGAAAGTGGCCCGTTGGTACGTTCATCTTACCACGCCGAAAAACATATTTTTTAAAAATGAGATCAATAATAAAACTTTTGTTTTTTATTTTTCTCTTTCACAATTGCGCACCCTCCAGATTTGTAAAACCATTAGCTAAAAAACAACAGGCTGCTGCATTTTCATTTGGAGGGCCATTAATAAAATTCAGCGGTGCACCAATTCCAATTCCTTTTACAACATTAGCTTATGGTTATGGCGTTACCGATAAAGTAACAACCTTTGCTAGCATTCATACAACCAGTTTATTATTTGGAAATTTACAAAGCGATATTGGAGGAACATTTAAATTATTTGAGAAAGAAAATAAATTTGGGATCTCGGCCTCTCCGGCATTACAAATAGCTTATAATTTTAGAAATAAAACAGGCTTTAAGATCTGGCCATCTGCCGATCTGAATACCTACTTTCATTTTAAAGAAAAGCCTTCTTATTTGTATTGCGGTATTAATTCATGGTTCGAATTTTCAAAATACAAAGCGCATGAACAACAGCAAAAAAAACATGCTAATCCGAATTTACATTTAGGTTATATGATAGTAAATCCAAAATGGCAACATCAATTCGAGCTAAGTTATTTAGGTATAGGAACCCCAAATTTGCCTGGAGTTGTTGATTATATTGGTATTTAAGGCAAAGGGGCTTTAGGCTTTTATTATTCATTGATCAGGAGATTTTAAAATGAGGTTCATATTTTTTATACTATTTTCTTTTTTCATTTCATCCTGTTTAAAATTGGATAGTAATTTGTACAATAATGATAATAAGATAAAAGAATACAAACTGGATAATTATGCAGGAGAGCAGGATTTTATTTTAGATGCTTCGTATAATATACCACCTAACTTTATATCACTTTTTCCTTTATATTCTCAAGCCGATGACGAATCTGAAGCTACGACCATTCATGCACTTTATATTGGCGACATAACAAAAATAAATACTGATACTGTTATTTTATATTGTCACGGTAATAAATGGCACATGGATTTTTACTGGCAGCGTGCAAAATTATTAGCACATATAAATGGTAAAAATAAATATGGTATTTTAATGTTGGATTATCGTGGTTATGGATTAAGTGAAGGCAAACCAACCGAAAAAGGAATGTATGGGGTCAACTTAATTTTCTGGGGAGCAGATTCATTAAGCAAACAGTTTCCCTAACCTAAACAAGAAGAATTTAACATCAGTTACGCCTCTTAAATTGGCTCTAAAGAGTTTTATTTTGGAGTTAAACG
>JACDED010000091.1 GCA_013816615.1 Bacteroidota bacterium | reverse complement strand
ACAGGATATTGCAGAGGAATTAACCGTTTTAAATATTGAGAACTCACTTCTTCACGAAACACAATTACTTAAGTTTTTAAAAACTACCGAAGTAATTAATACACTTGTACGTTTTTTAAAAGGCAAAAAAGCAACCATGCCATTTTTATTTGCGCTGGCTGAAAATGTAGATGTTTGTGAAATAGTAGTAAATGAAATAAACCGCATTATTGATGCAGAGGCACTGGTAAAAAGTACTGCTTCTTCAGAATTGAACCGGATAAGAAAGCTGGTTCAGGAAAAAAGACGGGAGAGTGATAAGCGTTTTTATAATTACGTGAACGAATTACGTAAACAAGGTTATTTGCGTGATAATGAAGAAGGCTTTTTTAACGGCAGAAGAACATTAGCTGTTTTGGTTGAATATAAATCAGAAGTTTCAGGGTTTGTGCACAGTAAAAGCGAAACCGGGAAAACTATTTTTATTGAACCGAGCGTTACCGTTAATGTTAATAATGAAGTTGCAGAGTTAGAAATAGATGAACAGAGAGAAATAAACAGGGTCTTACGCGAATTGTGCGCTCTAATAAAACCTTATGTACCTGAGCTTAAAAAAGGGTTTGATGTTTTAAGCTATGTGGATTTTTTACGGGGGAAAGCGCTTTTTGCGGTTGACCTGAATGCTAATTTACCGGAAATAAAAGAGGGTTTTGATCTGAATATTATTTCAGCGGTTCATCCCTTATTATTTCTTCAAAATAAAAAAGCAGGAAGAAAAACAATTCCTTTAACGGTTGAATTAAATTCGGAGAGCCGAGTTTTGGTTATTAGCGGACCAAACGCCGGTGGAAAGACCATTGCTTTAAAAACAATTGGTGTTTTGCAAATGATGCTGCAAAGCGGTTTGCTTATTCCGGTAAAAGAAAATAGTACCTATTGTTTTTTTGACAAGATCTTAATTGATATTGGTGATACACAAAGTATAGAGAATGAATTAAGTACCTATAGCGCCAAATTAAAATCAATGACAGCTATTTTGAATGACATTAATGAAAGCACTTTGGTGTTAATGGATGAATTTGGAAGCGGCACCGATCCTGAATTGGGAAGCGCAATTGCCGAAGCTGTTTTAGAAAGTATTGAGAATTCAAAAACAAAAGGCGTAATTACTTCGCACTTTAGCAATGTAAAATTACTGGCAGAGAAATTGCCAGGTACTTTTAACGGTTGCATGTTATTTGATATTGAGAATTTAGAGCCAAAATATATTTTAAGTATTGGTGAACCCGGAAGCAGCTATACGTTTGAAGTTGCCGAGCGCGTGGGTTTCCCGATGTATATCATTAACCGCGCCAAAGAAAAGGTGGATAAAGATAAATTAAAATTCAACCGTTTATTGGCAGAAGTGCAAACGCAAAAAACAAAACTGGAAGAGCAGTTGGAAAAAGCAGAGCATGAAGAATTTCTTAAAAAAATAGCTAAAGAAAAATACCATACTTTATTCGATAACTGGCAGCAAAAAGTAGAGCGGGAGCGTGACCGCAAAATTGAGCTGGCAAGATTGGCTGATTATGGCCAAAAGTATTTGCGCTTAATGGACGACTGGAATAATAAAGGTGATCGCAAGACGGTGATCAAACGTTTTATTGATGGCATTACTGCTGAAACTAAAAAACAAGACGAATTAAGAAAACAAAAAAAATTAGATAATTATTCTGAAAAGAAAATTGCCCGTATAAAACCAAATTTAAAAGTTGGTAGCAAAGTAAAGATCTTAAGCGGAACAGAAATTGGTGTGGTGGAAGAGATCAGGAACGAAAAAGTATTCATCAAATTCGGTTTAATGAAAATGACTGTTGGGATGGAGAATTTGGTATTGGCCGAGAGTTAATCCGCTGTCACTCTGAGCGGAGTCGAAGAGTGAGACTATTTATAAAAAGGAAGGTTTCGACAGGCTCAATAACCCGGTAGCTGAGCCTGTCGAAGCTACTTTACCGCAAAATTACAGATCGTATTAAATGGACAAAATTCATGAAGGTCCTTATCTTCTGTTTGAGAAAAAGGTTGGCTCTTGTCAAAAATAATTTCAATAAATCTTCGTAATTCATTTTCAAAATCATTTAAGAACTCATTTGTAAACGCCAATGGGTTTTTGTCTTTTGAAATGTATTTTGGCTCTTCTAAAAAATTCTTGAAAGGAATAATGCAGGGCTGCATTTGTTCAGGCGCACAATAGTTGTTTTTATGTAATAACCAGGCATACATGATTAACTGAAACTGTTTATTGTAATCTATATTTAAAAATAATTCTTCAAACGAGGTAAACGAAAATTTATCAGATGCTTTTATGGAACTTTTAAAATCAATGACCCTCACTTTTCCCTGATACGAATCAATTCTATCGATCTTGCCCTTAACATAGATAGTTGTGGGAACGTTATTGATATTGATTTGCAAAGGTGCTGAAAACTCCTGTTCTAATTTATTCAGCGTTAAATAATGATTCTCTTTTTGAAGCTTGTTGATGAAAGAAATATCATTTTTGATTAATTTTTCTACGTATACTTTAATTACTTCTTTTTGTAAGATGCCTTTCCCAACAATTTCAGGATTATCAAAAAAGGTAGTAAAAGCATTGTGAACAGTACTTTCTACAATTTTTAATTTTTCTTTTAGCTGTTCGGTATTTAATACAGAACTAATAAGATCCTTATATAAATTCTCCAGACATAAATGTAAAATAGAGCCAAATGTATTTGCTTCGGCGCTTTCTTCCACTTCTTTGGTCTCTTTTAATTTAGCACTGTAACGAAAATAAAATTTTAAAGCACATTCTTTAAATGTAATTAAACCTGAAGGTGAAAGTGCGCCAAATTCTTCATTGCTGGTTGCTTTTTTATATATTGGCGCCAAGATCTCATCATCCTTAATTATGGTGATCACATTTTCCTGTGCCGAGGGAAATTCAGGATATAACGCAACCTCTTCCGTAATTTTTATGTTTGGATGCGTGACCTGCATTTCTAATTGCAGCTGTGTTACAAACCTGCTTTTTTCACCTTTACCAAAAGTATCTGTTTCGCTATCGTAAGTTATTATAACATCGCTTGCTCTTTGAAGTAACCTGTAAAAGTGATAAGCGTAAATGGCATCTTTTTCTAAATATAACGGCAATCCAAATGCCCGCTTAAGATCATTCGGAATAAAAGAATTTACTGTTTTACCCGATGGCAACACGCCCTCGTTTACATTTACAAAAACAATGTGATCAAAATCAAGGGTACGTGTTTCTAAAACTCCCATTATCTGCAAGCCTCTTAAGGGTTCACCAATAAAAGGCGCAGAGGCACTACCAACAACCTGGTTAAATAATTGTTTTAACGCAAGTATATCGTTAAAGTGTGGATATTTTTGAATGATCTCAGTTAAACGGTTGAAGTTCTTAATAATGATCTGTAAATATTCAAGCTCTAAGCTCGATTGGTTATTTTGAGGCTGAGCAATAAACAGTTCTTTAATATTTTGTAGCAAGACTAAAAACTGGTCGCAAATAATTTTAACCGATGTTATTGGCTGCAATAAAATTAAAGGTTCATTATTAGAGTTAAATAATTGAAACAATATCTTTGAAGAAACAAAAGAAATATTTCTATGTGTTAGCTGATCAATAATTTTTGAAAGAGAAAGCTGCGGATCTTTATTGGTTAAATAGCTTGCAAAAATAGGCTGGCGCAACAAGGCAACCAGGTCTTTATGGTAAATGGTTTTGTGTTGCCTGTTTTGTTTTGTAAAACTTATTTGTAATTGAAGCAATTGTTCAATTAAACTATAAGTAGATGTATAACGCAACGGATACTCCATTGTAATGTTTACATGCTGCACTTCCGGTGGTAGCTGTTGCAATACGGGCCATAATAATTTTTCATTCGCTAAAACAATAGCAACTTTATCTAATGGTATCTTATCATCAATAAATTTTTGAATGCTTTGCTTTACAACCTGCGCCTGGCCAATTTGTTTTGGAACCGAGATTATTTTAATTTCTTTTTCTTCTCTAAAATGATCGGCAATAAAGGAAGGTGCTTTTTGCTGAAAGAGATTAAAATTGTTTCGTAAAAATAAACCTGCTTCCTGGTTGTTATCTGTTAAATAATAATTATCTACGTCCCATAATATATCTGCTTTTTTTTGTATGTGTAATTTATTAAAGATGTTAAGCTCGGCAGCATTCAATGCATTAAAGCCACAAAAGATCATTTTATGAAACTGATCAGGATAAGTATTCGTATCAAAATTTTGCACGGCAAATTTATATGCCAGGCCCTGGTAAGCCCAGTTCTTAGAAGCTAAAAAATGACTGAAGTGTTTGTAAATAGCGCCAAGACTATTCATAAATTTTAAATAGTTGGTTTGGTACTCGCTTAATGTTTCAGCACCAAGACTCCAGTTCTCTAAAACCTTTATATCTTTTAAATTTTCATAAAGCTGTTCCGAATCGGCCAGGTAACGATCTATCTCGTTAAAATCCTGTAAAATTAATTGTCCCCATTTGGCAAAGCTGTCAAAATTCTCTGCTTCTGTACCATAGCAAATTTTATAACTATCATATAAATAGCAGATCAGGTCTATCTCTTCAAGCGTTTTTAAACCGCTTAATTCTGTTATTAATTCTTCGGCACTAATTATTGTTGGCAGCCAAATGGTTTTGCCATAAGTTTGGGCCAAATAATTCTTTAAAAAAAGCGCACCCCTTTTATTTGGCAAAATAATACACAGTTGTTCTAAATTATCTTTGTAATTTTCGAACACATATTCTGCTACTAATTTTAAAAAGGGTTTAGCCATGGATTTTAAAGATATAAACTTTCCGGTGTATCGTAAATATAAAAATGATAAGAGTTATTTTAAAATTATACAGCCCGATCTGTTTGAAGAGATTCAGTTTATAGGTAGCAAAAAAATTGTAAAACAAACGGAAGCAAAACTATACCCGGAAAAAATGTTTATACACGATCTTATTTTTAATTATTCTGAAATGGCAGAAGAAATAACTGAAGAAAATTACCTGAAAAAAAAGTGTTAAACTATTTTAGCTTATCAAACGTATTTCCTTTTGATATATCACCGCTGGTATACCCAAGTTTAAACCAATACATACGTTGTTCCGACGTGCCATGCGTAAAGGCATCAGGTGCAACAGTACCAGTGCTCATTTTTTGTAAGCGGTCATCACCAATGGCGTTGGCTGCATTTAATGCTTCGTCAATATCACCTGCTTCTATCACATTTTTCATTTGCTGATCATAATGCGCCCACACGCCGGCGTAAAAGTCGGCCTGTAATTCCAACGCTACAGAAAGTTTATTGGCTTCTGCTTTTGATAAATTTTGTTGTGCCCGGCTTACTTTTTCGGTGGTGCCCATTAAATATTGTACGTGGTGGCCAACTTCATGTGCAATTACATAAGCATTTGCGAAATCACCGCTGGCACCAAAACGATTTTTTAGTTCATTGAAAAAATCAAGGTCAAGATAAACTTTTTGATCGCCCGGGCAATAAAATGGTCCTGTTGCAGAACTGGCATAGCCACAGGCAGACGAAGTTTGTTGGTTGAACAAAACCATACTTGGTTCTGTATAAGACGAACCATTATCTGCAAATATCTTGTTCCATACATCTTCATTGTCGGCCAGCATAACCGATGCAAAATGTGCCATTTCATCTTCTGAAGAATTAGTGGTAGCACTAACCCCATTTTGGGTTGTTTGATCCGAAGATGGCTGAGAAAGATCTACTGCATCTCCTCCAAATATAAAATTGAATAGCAAATATAGGATGGTTACACCAATACCGCCTCCAATAGCCATTCCACCACCACTAAAACCTCTTCTGTCTTCTACATTTCCGCTTTCGCGCCTGCCTAACCATTTCATAATTTAATTTATTTAAATATATGCAATTTAAATACCAGATAAATATTTAAACAGATTATTATCTTTGTACACTTAAAATAAAATTATGAGTACAAGAATCAGGATCAAAGACATTTTAAAAACAACGCCCACAAACCAAACCATTACGGTAAAAGGTTGGGTACGTTCATTCAGAAATAAAAGTTTTATTGCTTTAAATGACGGTTCTACGAATAATAATTTGCAAATAGTTGTTGATTTTAATACACTGCCTGAAGAGCTTTTAAACCGTATTACTACAAGCGCTGCTATTAGCGTTACCGGCACTCTTGCGGCATCTCTTGGTAAAGGACAAGCAGTTGAAGTGATCTCAAAAGAACTTATTATACTTGGTGATTCTGATCCTGAAAAATATCCTTTGCAGTTAAAAAACAAACCAAGTTTAGACTATTTGAGAGAAATAGCACATTTACGTTTTCGTACCAATACGTTTGGCGCTGTATTTCGTGTGCGTAATAGTTTAGCGTTTGCAGTACATAAATTTTTTAATGAAAAAGGATTTTTATATATGCATACACCTATCCTTACTTCCAGCGATGCTGAAGGAGCGGGAGAGATGTTTCACGTAACTAATTTTGATATTGCAAATCCTCCAAAAGATGAAAAAGGCGCTATTGATTACAAACAGGATTTTTTTGGTAAAGCGGTAAACCTTACTGTTTCCGGACAGTTAGAAGGTGAATTGGCGGCAATGGCCTTTTCTGATATTTATACGTTTGGGCCAACCTTTAGAGCCGAAAATAGTAATACAGCGCGTCACTTAGCTGAATTTTGGATGATAGAACCGGAAATGGCTTTTTATGAATTAAAAGATAACATGGATCTTGCGGAAGAACTGTTACAATATGTTATTAAACATGCGTTGGATAATAATATAGAAGACATTCAGTTCTTGTCTCAACGTTTGGAAGAAGAAGAGAAACAAAAGCCACAGAACGAGCGCAGCGAATTATCATTGCTTGATAAATTAAAATTCTGTTTAGATAATAAATTTGAACGCGTTACATATACGGAAGCAATTGAGATCTTAAGAGAAAGTAATCATAATAAGAAAAAGAAATTTCAATACCTGGTTGATAAATGGGGCGTTGATCTTCAAAGTGAGCACGAACGTTACCTTGTAGAAAAACATTTTAAAAAGCCTGTTATTTTAATTGACTATCCTAAAGAGATAAAATCTTTTTACATGCGCCAGAATGACGATGGGAAAACGGTAGCCGCTATGGATATTTTATTTCCGGGTATTGGTGAGATCATTGGTGGAAGTCAGCGTGAAGAACGACTTGAAAAATTAGAGAACAGGATGAACGAAATTGGTATTCCATTAGAAGAATTATCATGGTATTTAGATACACGACGTTTTGGTTCTTGCCCACACGCCGGGTTTGGCCTTGGTTTTGAGCGTTTGGTATTATTTGTTACCGGTATGACAAATATACGCGATGTAATTCCTTTTCCACGCACACCAAATAACTGCGAATTTTAAACAACATTCTTTAATTATATTATCTAAGCCACAGTTTTACTGTGGCTTTTTTATTGGCATATTTTTTGAAAGTCCATTTTATTTAAAAAGAATTTAAATGAAAAAGATATTTTATTTACCACTAATAGCCTTGATCTTTTTGTGCAGTTGCAAAGGCAATTCATTTATGACCCAACGTTATACAAAGTTTGGGCACAGTGCCAATAAAAATGCAATCGCAAAAAAACAAATAACTCAACCTGGAACATCAGTTATTGAAACAACAGAAACAGAGGATATGGAATATCCGCAAACAGCAAACGTATCAGAAACGGGGCCGGTTTTATTTGTAAAGAAAAATTTAATAACGCCTATTAAAAAAAATTTTCAAAGCTCAAATTCTGTGCTAACTAAACAGGAAACAAAGGAAGTGGATAACTCTAAAACAGAATTTAAAAGCAAAAGTACGGTTACTAAAAATAAATCCGCTGCTCAGCGTATAATAGGTACAGTTTTAAAAATAGTGCTTTGGGCGATCATATTGGCTGTAGTTGTTGGGGTAATACTTATTCTTGGAGCGCTGGCATAGGTTTTGAACACTAAGTATAAACAAAATAAAAAAAATAACATGAAAACATTTATTTACCTACCATTAATAGCTTTAATAATTTTAACTGGCTGCAAAAGCAATTCATTCACAACACAACGTTATACTAAGTTCGGACATGCATCTCATAAGAGATCTCTCAATGAACGTGAAATTGTAAAAGCAAAACAATCACAACCAAAAGAAATTGAAGTGAAAGCAGAAACCGGAACAGTAGTTGTAAAAGAAAATAGAACACCAATAGGCTTAATTACAGCGGGAGTAGCCACTTTAAAGGATGTGATGTTAAAACCTGAACGTAAGGTTTATGACCTGCATTCAACTACTTTAGAAAATGCCCCGTCTTCTGTTTCCAGTAATGAAACGATCACTGATGATCTTAAACCCGCTTTAAAATCTGATAAAGCATTTAAATCGAAAATGAAAAAGGATGATGGTTTTATTGGCAGCGCATTTATGACTGCATTATGGATCATCTTAGTTGTCATCTTTATTCTTTTGATCATTTTCCTTCTTTCTGCGGTTTTTTAGTAGAATAAGTTCTACAAAAAAAGGAAATTTCCCCAAGTAAAGGTTCAAGGCTGGCACACAATAAATTATGTAAATAAAAAAGAAACTCATGAAAAAGCTAATACTATTTTCGTCAGCAGCGGTAATTCTTATTTTAAATAGTTGTACTACTCAAATGTATGTTTCAAATGCTGTAAATGCACCTTTACTGAAAGAAAAAGGAGAGGTACATATCAACGTTACCCAAAACGACTTACAGGTGGCTGCTGCTTTAGGAAAGAATTTTGGCGTAATGGCGAATGGCTTTTATATGAACTATAAAGATAATAGTACAAACTATAAGCATGATGGGATTTTAGGCGAAGCCGCAATTGGTTACTTTAAGCCTTATGAAAATAACCTGGTGTTTGAAGCTTTTGTTGGCGCTGGCGGAGGAAGAGTTTCGAAACAGCAAACATTTACCGATAATAATAACAATTCATACCTCGCCAATTTTAACGCAAATGCAACTAAGTTTTTTATTCAACCTGATATTGGGTACAAAACTAAATATTTTGATGCGGTTTTCAGCCCGAGATTTTCGGCTGTAAAATATACGAGCTTCGATCAAACAAATTATCCTGAAGTAGAATTGCATAATGATTATTTGGATAATAATAATTTGTTAGGTCCAATATTTATGTTTGCCGAGCCTGCAGTAACATTAAGAGGTGGTTATAAATTTGTGAAGCTGCAATTTCAATATGGCTTAACAATAAACATGACACCAAATGATATTAAACACGCTGATAATTTTTCTTCTTTAGGGTTAGTTATTAATATTGCCAAATGGTATAACAATAATAACAATGAGGATGTAAAGATACAGGAAATGAAAAAAGTAGATTAAGATTCAATTAATCTTGCGCTTCCCTGTCCAACAATAAAGATCTTATTCTCTATTTGTTTTTTATTTAGAAGATGCTCTATCCTTTCAGGATGAGTATCTGTTATAAAAACCTGGCCAAAACTATTACTGCTTACCATTTCTAATAATTTTGAAAAACGCTCTTCGTCAAGTTTATCATACACATCATCTAAAAGCAATAAAGGCTTTGTGTTTTTTTGCTCTTTAATAAATTCAAACTGCGCTAATTTTAAAGCTAGCAAATATGATTTTTGTTGCCCCTGCGAAGCAAATTTTTTCAGGCTAAAACCGTCTAATGTAAATTCAAGATCATCTTTGTGCGGGCCAATAGTAGTATAATGCACTGCCCTATCACGCGGCAATGACGTAATGATAGCTGTTTTAAACTCTTTTTCTCCTAAACTATTTTCGTAATGCAAAGCAACCTCTTCTTTGCTCTCACTAATAAATTGATAATGTTTATTGAATAAAGGAATAAATAATTTTAAGAATTCCTGTCTTATCTGTAATATCGAACGGCCATAATTAATTAATTGGTCATCCCATATCTCAAGCGTTTCGGAATCAAAACTTCTGCTTTCAAAAAAATGTTTTAGTAAAGCATTGCGTTGTTTTAAAACCTGGTTGTATGAAATTAATTTATCTAAATATACTTTATCATATTGCGAAATAATACCATCTAAAAACCTGCGTCTTATATCGCTGCTTCCGTTAATTAATTCAGCATCACTTGGTGAGATCATCACTAATGGAAATTGCCCAATATGTTCGCTCAATCTTTCGTACTCTTTTTTGTTCTTTTTAAAGATCTTTTTTTGGTTTCTTTTTAAGCCACAATACACTTCAGATAGTTCACCTGATTTTTCAAAATTCCCCTGTACTACAAAAAAACCTTCGTCATGTTTAATGTTCTGGCTATCAACCGAATTAAAGAAACTTTTACAGAATGAGAGGTAATGAATAGCGTCTAAAAGATTGGTTTTTCCCATACCATTATTTCCAACAAAACAATTGATCTTTTCAGAGAATTCTGCCTCGAATTCGGCGTAGTTTTTAAAATTTATTATGGAAAGCCGCTTTAAATGCATGGATTTTAGCAAAAATACGCCTTTTTTAGGTGGTTTTTTAAACTATAAATTAGATTTTTAAGGAAAAAAAGCTATTTTTGCAGACTAATTTTTACGTATAAATGGCTGATTTAAAAGACGAAACAACCGTAGACAATACTGAGGTAAATACCCCTGTTGAAGAAACAATTGAGGAAACACCTACTAAAACAATTGACCCCAACTTACAAGGCGCTCAACTTTTTTATGAAACTAATAAAAAAATGATCACTTATGTTGGTGGTGGTTTAGCACTTATAATTGGCGCTTTTTGTTTTTTCAAATTTTACTATTTACCTGAACAGGAAACTGAAGCTTCTAACGAAATTTTTTGGGCTCAAAATTATTTTGAAGCAGATAGTTTCAATATCGCTCTTAAAGGTGGTGTAACTGTAATGGCGCCGGAAGGTCAAAAACAAATAATGGGCTTTGAACAAATTGCTGACGAATACAGTATTACTAAAACAGGTAGTCTTGCTAATTATTGTGCGGGTATTTGTTATTTACGCACCGGTAAATTTGAACAGGCAATTGAATTTTTACAAAAGTATGATGGTGATGATGAAATGATCGCGCCTATTGCCGTTGGTGCAATTGGTGATTGTAACATGGAATTAAATAAAGTAGATGAAGCCATTAAATTTTATTTAAAAGCAGCTGAAAAAAGTAACAATACTTTTACAACACCTTTTTATCTTAAAAAAGCAGGTTTTGCTTATGAGCAACAAGCTAATTTTTCTGAAGCTTTAGTTATTTATGAGCGTATTCAAAAAGAATACAGTAGAAGTAATGAAGGCAAAGAAATTGAAAGAGACATTGCTAAAGTAAAAGCATTAGGCAATTTATAATTAATAAATTAATTTTTAAAAGTCTGCCCCGGCAGACTTTTTTTATTTTTAGAATATGAGTAGTGTAAATAAAAATTTATCTGTTAATGAAGGAAGCAGTATTCCAAATGCGGCGGCGTTTAAATTTGGGATCGTGTGTTCAGAATGGAATCATGAAATTACCAATGCATTAAAAGAAGGCGCTATTAAAACATTATTGGCAAACGGTGCTAAAAAAGAAAATATTATTGTGAGAGAGGTGCCCGGTAGTTTTGAATTAACGCTTGGCGCGCAATATATGGCAGAAGCTACAGATGTGGATGCAATTATTTGTTTAGGTTGTGTGATACAGGGCGAAACCCGCCATTTTGATTTTATTTGCGATGCTGTTGCAAAAGGTATTACCGATCTTAATATTGAATATAATATGCCGTTTATTTTTGGTGTGTTAACGCCAAATGATCAACAGCAAGCACTTGACCGTTCAGGCGGAAAGCATGGTAACAAAGGCGATGAAGCAGCCGTTACCGCTATTAAAATGCTGGGCTTAAGAGAGAGCTTTTCTGTTTAAATCTTTACAAACTAATTTTTTTAGTTCTTTTTACTGCTTAGGCGGATATGCATATATGGGCGCAAAAGAATAATTCTACCCAAATTATTGCCCTTATTATTTCTTAATACAACCAAATCCAGGTAGTATAAGGTGGGACGTTAACCTCTCCTTTGACTACCCAAATTCATTTATGTTTTAAAAGTACAAGTAACAGTAATACTTGTATTTAACAAAAACGCAGGAATCTTACATATGAAGGATATTGGACGAATGTATAAAAAATCAGCCGTGCCCACCAATTATCTTTGATGCTCAATGTTTCACAATATCTCTATACGTACTAAAATTACGCTGGCGCCTATTCTTATCATCATGCTGGTTTCGGTATTTATATATACATATTACCCTGCGCAGCAAAAAAGCAGGGCAGTAGCGAATGTTGAATCGGAAATTAAAAGTATTGGTCGTATGTTTTCTATTGGCGTTGGAATAGGTATGGGAGAGGCCGATCTGGTAGCGGTATCTGAAGCTTTAACCTGGGCAAAGGCCGACAGTGCAGTAATTTATATTTCTGTTACAGATCAGCGGGACCTGAATATTGCTTCTTTCAACCCCCAACATTTGGAAGTTCCCCCGGTTATTCACACAAGTGAGTATAACAAACTTGTTGAACAAAACAGGATCATTTTTTGCAAAACACTTGTTAGCTATCAGGGCTCTGTATTTGGTACATTAATAGTTGGCTATTCTCTTAAAGAGATTGATGCCCAAATTTCCAACTTACAGGTAACAACACTTTATTTTTGTCTTGGTATTTTTATTATCGGAGTAGTATTGTCATTCTTTATTAGTAATAAAATTACATCCAATATCCGCAAGCTTGATAATGCGGTTCGTGCCATTACGTTGGGAAATGAATACTTCAAAGCAAATATCACTGGTAACGATGAAATCGGAAAACTGAATATTGCTTTTAATCAAATGTTTGAAAAAGTAAGTAAATCACACCAAGACCTTGTTAATCACTCGCGCCAACTCGAAAAACAAAATCAGGAATTAAATCAATTTTCTTACGTGGTGTCGCATGATCTAAAGGCCCCATTAAGAGCTATTTTTAAACTGTCAGAGTGGATAGAAGAAGATCTTGGCCAAAACGTTCCTGTAGCTACGCGTAAGAATATGAAAATTTTACGTGGCCGGGTTTTTAGACTGGAAGGTTTGATTAATGGGTTGCTTGAATACTCTAAAATTGGAAAAGTGAATGTTGCATCTGAAAGAACAGATGTTACTGCTGTTATTAACGATGTTGTAGATCTTTTAAGTCCATCAGAGCGGTTTGTAATTGATATACAAGCTGGCCTGCCGGTTTTTACAACCAAAAAGATGCTTTTAAACCAGGTGTTCTCAAACCTGATATCCAATGCAATAAAATATAACGATAAAGAAAAAATCGAAATAAAGATATGTGTGGTGGATCAGCAGGATTTCTACCAATTCTCTGTTGAAGATAATGGTATTGGTATAGATAAAATTTACCACGACAAAATATTTGTCATATTTCAAACCCTTGAAGCAAGAGATAAAATAGAGAGCACGGGTATAGGCCTTGCAATTATAAGAAAAGTAGTAGAAGATATGGGAGGAGCAATAACACTGCAATCGCAAAAGGGTTTAGGCTCTAAGTTTACATTTACCTGGCCAAAAAAAGACTATTCTAAAAAAACCATTAAAGCTATTATGAATATTAATGCTTAAGTACTATAAATATTTTCTTTTTATTTGGCTTGGCCTTATTTTTTGCGCCCACGGTTATGCTCAAACTTCTACCTATGGTAAACTTCAGGCCGCGTACGTTTATAATTTCGCAAAATATATAAAATGGCCAAATAATTTTGAAGTATTTAATATATCTGTTTTAGGAGAAACAGAGATCACGGAAGATCTTAAAGCCGTATTAAAAAATAAGAAAGCTTCGGGAAAAGAAATAGCGTTAAATGTAATTAACACGCTTGAAGAAGCAAAAGACATAAATATTTTATATGTTCCTTCTTCACGTTCTCGCGACCTCCCTTATATTTTAAAAACACTCGAAGGAAAAAATGTGCTTGTGCTTACTGAAGAAGATCTGGCAAGAAAAGGCGCAACTATAAGTTTTATAATGGAAGATGATAAACTCGGATTTAAGATCAATAAAAATGTACTTATTAAAGCAGGCCTAACGGTTAGTGAAGGTCTTTTAAAAATGGCAGTAATAATATAAAAACAGAGAGTATGAAAAACACCTACAATTTAAAATCAATGCTATCGGCAATACTTATAATCATGTGCTGTAATTTATTCTCACAAACAGATAGTACAGATCTTACTGATATGAGCCTGGAAGATCTGTTGGATGTACGCGTAACTACAGCTTCTAAAATTTCGCAGGAAGCAAAAAAAGCGCCGGCGCAGATCATTGTAATTACTGAAGAACAAATTCGGGTACGTGGCTATCGGTCGTTGCTGGATGTTTTGACTGATCTTCCGGATATTAAAGTAGATAACAAAGCTTATGGAATGAACTATAATACCTTTACCGTAAGGGGGATGCAGGGACAGGAAAAATTTATCATTATGCTCGATGGAATGAGAATATCAGGCCCTGCCAATGAAACAATGCCTATTATCGAAAATTATCCGGTAAACCTTGCCAAACAGATAGAAGTGGTTTACGGCCCTGCTTCTGCATTGTATGGCGCAGATGCGGTTAGTGGTGTGATTAATATCATTACCAAGAAAACAGAGTTAAAAACGCTTAAGGCTGAAGCATCCGCTCAGGCAGGCGACAATGGATTGTATAACGGCACCCTGTTTGCCAGCAGTAAACTTAGTGAAGAAACAATACTTACATTATCCGGTCAATATTTTTTCGATCAGGGAGTAAACTTGCCTAAAATTTTTGGAAAGGAGGACACCTTATGGAATATGGATTCTCACAAAACAGGAACTTTTAATACAGCTTACGGCCCCATGACACCTTCTAAAAAAGTAAATTCAAAATACGAAGCGCCGTTAATGGCTTATAACATTTATGCAGGCCTTATAACCGGCGATTTCAAGTTTACTGTTTTTCGTAACTATTCAAAAAATTCAAGCGCACTTGAAAATAATCCTAATAATGCAGTGCATAATAAAGATGTGTTTTACGGGCGTAGTATCAATGCAGTGGAAGCGCAATATTCAAAAACGAGCGATAAAATTACCTCTATATCAAGCATTACCGCCAGCGATTATCGTACAGACCCACTTACTAATTACCGCAATGTTTATAATAATTTGGAAGGTGGTTATAAGTACAGCTATTCAACTAAGGTTAAAATAGAACAACAAATAGAATGGCGTGTTAATAGTAAACTTAACCTGGTTAGCGGGGCGTTGTTTGAGAACTTTTTTGTAATGCCGGAAGGCACGGATCTTCAAGATCCGGTAAGGGATAACAAAGTTCTTACAGGCACAATGGCTGGCTCGGCCAGTTATTACAGACCTAATGGTATTGAAGCTACTTTTTTTTCGGTGCATTATAATAACTCCGGAGTTTATAGTCAACTTCAATATACACCTAATAAAAAACTTGCATTTACACTTGGTGGCAGGTACGATTATAATACACGTTATGGTTCTACTCTTAACCCAAGAGTGGGCATGGTTGCCAGCCTTAGTAAATCTACTACCTTTAAATTTTTGAGTGGCACTTCCTATCTGGCCCCAACCCCGGGCACAGCATATTCTTATTATGGTAGTTTTAGCACTTCTGATTCCGGTAAAACTTACCAGTCTTATTTTATGCACCTTCCTAACCCCAACCTGGAACCAATGCATGTTTACAATGCGGAATTTTCTTTACAACAACGTTTCCTAAAAAGATTCCAGGTACAGTTAACCGGCTACACAACCCTTTATACAAATATTATTGAACTTGCCAGCGATGCAGAAACCACTAAACTGTATAACGGCAAGTTTATGGGGTATGATGTAGATTACATTGAAGTATATGTAAATGTGAACAAACAGCAAAATACCGGGGGATCTTTAAGAATGGAGTATAGCCAGCCCTTAAAAAAAGGCAGGCTCGATGTGTATGGAACGGTTAGTTATGTAGATGGTAAAGTTCAAGTAACAGATCTGGATGACGGAGGAGACAACAGAGAGGTTAGTGAAATTGATTTCATTTCACCTTTTATGTTTAAGGGCGGAACAGACCTTATACTGGATAAGTTTTCTTTTTCAGCACGCTGCATAGTGTCGGGAAAACAAAGAATCTATACGGATGATGAAGCCACCCAAAAGCGCCAAACCATTGATGGGTATACAGTAGTGAATGCATCAATAGGGTATAAAATAGGAAAAGTATCACTTTTTGTAAATGTGAGTAACCTTCTGAACAGTCATTATAAAAATGTAAGTTACAGCATGAATCTATCAGATCCTAACACCCCACTGTTTCGCGGCAACTGGCAAGATCCTTTACGCATTAATGGCGGCATAAAAATTACATTATAATATACATGAGTATCTTTAGAAAAATAAAACCCATAGATAAAGGAGAGCAGTAAAATATTTGATAGTAACAATAAGCGCTTATTGTTCTCCTTTATCGAAATTTAAATTCTGATTTAATAAAGAACCAAAAAGGTCTTTAAAGCTTACGCCTTGTACGAATTTGTTTTTGCTTAATAAAGAATGTTCGGCTAAACCATGTAAAGCAAATTCCATTAATACATATTTATCGGCGCCTGTTACATTGGGGTAATATTTTTTTACAAGATCTTCCAGGCCATCAACAATGGTTAATGCAGATGAATATACTTTATCATTTTCGTTATCCATCAAATCTAGAATATTGCCTTGCGAGAACCAATTGGTAATAGCAGAATAATCTGAGCTTTCTTTTTTACGTTTTAATTTTTCGGGATCAGGAAATAATTGAATAAATGTATTTCTTATTGCTAATGAAATTAAATTTTGTGCGATAACAGCCGGACCTTCCTGTTCGCCTTCATACACCAATTCTATTTTACCGTTAATAGCCGGAATTGCTCCATACAAGTCGCTTACACGTGCATATGAATACTCAGTACTATTTTTAAGAAAACGTAATTCAGCAGCGCTTATTAAACTTTCGTAAGCGCTAATAGTTAAACGCGCACTTACACCACTTTTAGAATCTACAAATTCGCTGGTACGCGCTTCAATGGCAATTTGTTCTACTAAATTTTTTAAGATCTCAGGCACTTCAATTTCTTTTTGTGTTTTATTTAGTTTAGCCTGATCTTGCGTAATTTGTTTTGAATGCTCTAATGATTTTGGATAATGTGTTAGAATTTGCGAGCCGATCCTATCTTTTAAAGGCGTAACAATGCTTCCACGATTTGTATAATCTTCAGGATTAGCAGTAAATACAAATTGCAGGTCTAGTGGAATACGTAAATTAAATCCACGGATCTGCACATCGCCTTCCTGTAAAATATTAAATAAAGCAACTTGTAAACGCGCTTGTAGATCGGGCAATTCATTAATTACAAAAATAAACCGGTTACTACGCGGAATTAACCCATAATGAATTACATTTTCATCTGCAAAAGATAATTTTAAATTCGCTGCTTTGATGGGATCAAGATCACCAATAAGATCGGCTACACTTACATCCGGTGTTGCTAGTTTTTCAGCAAAACGATCGTTGCGATGGATCCAGTTAATTGGAGTTACATCCCCTTTTTCTGCAATTAATTTTTTAGCAAAATTAGAGATGGGTTGTAAAGGATCGTCGTTTAAAGGACTGCCATCCACAACCGGAATATATTCATCCAATAAATTTACTAATTGACGGGCCATTTTTGTTTTTGCCTGGCCGCGTAATCCTAAAAATAAAATATTGTGTTTGCTTAAAATAGCGCGTTCTAATTCTGGAAGAACAGTTTCTTCGTAGCCAAAAATGCCATCAAATATGGGTTCTTTCTTTTTTAATTTGGTAATTAAATTTTCGCGCAATTCATCTTTAATACTTAAAAATTTATAATCGGTTTTTTTTAATTCGCCTAATGTTTTTATTGCTGGTTTCATACCGTTTCTTGTTTCAAGTTTAATGTTTCTTGTTCTGACCCCTTTCTTCAAACCGCTGTCTTGTGTCTTGAGTCCTTTATCTTTTGTCAAATTAAAGTTTTCTTCTTTTTTTATTAGTGTAATCCCTAAAGATCATTTCACCTAACCCTTTTAATCCTGTAAAGTAAGCTTTGCCCTGATTAGCTTCTGTAAATTCATCAATAAAATTTTGCAGATAACTATCATTAGCTACCATAAAGGTTGTAATGTCAATTTTGCTGCGTTTGCAAGCCGCCGCGAGTGTTAAACATTTATTTACAATGCGTCGGTCCAATCCAAAACTATTCATGTAATATTCGCCATTCTCTTTTAAACAAGAAGGCTTACCATCGGTGATCATAAAAATTTGTTTGTTGGTAGCTTTCTTTTTACGAAGAATAGACATGGCTAATTGCAATCCTGCAACTGTATTTGTGTGATAAGGACCAACCTGTAAATACGGAAGATCTTTTAATTGTATTGGCCAGGCATCGTTTCCAAAAACAATAATATCCAAACTATCTTTTGGGTATTTCCGCTTTACCATTTCTGCTAAAGCCATTGCCACCATTTTTGCTGGAGTAATTCGGTCTTCACCATACAAGATCATGCTGTGGCTAATATCGATCATTAACACCGTAGCGGTTTGCGTTTTAAATTCCTGTTCACCAACTAAAAGATCATTCTCGGTTAATTTAAAATCTTCAATACCGTGATTTATCTGTGCTTGTTTTATTGAATCTATCATGGCAATGCTTTGTGGCGAGTCACCAAACTCGTAAGCACGAAGATCAGAACTTGTTTCTTCGCCATTCTTACCTGTAAATTTTGTTTTGTGATTTCCGGAAGCGCCTTTCTTAAGTTTTCCAAAAATATATTCTAAAGCATTATCGCGAATTGCCTGTTCTGTTTTTGGTGTAATAGCCATGCCGCCTTCTCCATCGTTCTTATCACGCAGGTAACCGCGTTTTTTTAATTCATCAATAAAATCATCAATGGTATAATCTTTATTGGTAAGCTCGTATTCTTTATCTAATTGCTTAAGCCAATCAAGCGCTTCTTCCACATCACCACTGGTATGTGTAATAAGTTGTTTGAAGATCTTGAAAAGCTCGTCAAACTTCGATTTTGGATCGGCAATAAAATTTTTAAATCTATATCCCTGCACTTTATAATAAACGTAATTAAGAAGGATAAAGTTGTAAAAAAATAAAGGAAACTAATGTTAATTTATTGGAAAGAAGCGACCTCAGTTCAGGTAATTATACCAAATTCATATATAATATAGTCCAATTTTGCTTATTTGATTTTATTTGCTATATTTGGACTATATTATAAATGGATATTATGGCTTTACCAAAAAAAATCTATGTAAAAGAAAGCATTA
>JACDED010000198.1 GCA_013816615.1 Bacteroidota bacterium | reverse complement strand
CAACCATTGGTTATTTTAAAAAGGATGGAACGGTACAAAATCAGAACTATTCTACCATTGGTTATGTAAAAAGCGATGGAACGGTGCAAAACCAAAACTACAGTACAATAGGTTATATTAAAGATGATGGCACAGTTCAGAACTCTAATTATTCCACCATTGGTTACATAAAAAGCGATGGAACGGTGCAAAACCAGAATTACAGCACTATTGGCCACTTTCAAAATGTAGATAAAAAATGGGCTGCAGCAGCAGTGTTTTTCTTCTTTTACAGGCTAAATTAAGTTTAGACAGCCGTTTTCGATCTGATAACGTGTTCTATAATTCAGTTTAATCTCAATATATCGAAATTGGACTAAAAGCCCGCTTTATTAAACAATTTATGGTTTGCGATGTTTTCTAAAATAGCTATATTTGAAATAATAAATGACTAACCGCAAACTATTAAGAGCCCTTTCTATGGCCATGTGGAGTTGAATATCAAATTCAATTTTATTTACAATTGTAAATATTTACTCCCGATAGTTATCGGGATGACAATTATTCATCACTAAAATAAATTTAAAATGTCAAAAGAGATAAAAAACGTAGAATACGGTTTAGAAAAAATATTTGAAGGCGCCCAGGATTTTTTGCCTTTATTAGGGACAGATTATGTAGAGTTTTATGTTGGCAATGCCAAACAAGCTGCACATTATTATAAAACTGCTTTCGGTTATCAATCGCATGCTTACGCGGGGTTAGAGACCGGTTTAAAAGACCGCTGCTCTTATGTATTAAAGCAGGATAAGATACGCCTGGTACTTACAACTGCGTTAAACAGTAATTCGCCCATTGGCGAGCATGTAAAAAAACATGGTGATGGTGTAAAAGTAATTGCCCTTTGGGTAGAAGACGCACGCAAATCGTTTGAAGAAACCGTGAAACGCGGTGCAAAACCTTTTATGGAGCCAACCGTTGAAAAAGATGAACATGGCGAAGTAGTACGCTCGGGTATTTACACTTATGGCGAAACAGTTCACATGTTTGTTGAGCGCAAAAATTACAAAGGCGCTTTTCTTCCTGGTTACAAAGAATGGAAAAGTGATTATAATCCGGCTCCGGTAGGATTAAAATTTATTGATCATATGGTTGGTAATGTGGGTTGGAATCAAATGAACGCTACTGTAGAATGGTATGAAAAAGTAATGGGCTTTGTAAATTTTTTAAGTTTTGATGATAAACAAATTACCACCGAATATTCTGCCTTAATGAGTAAGGTAATGAGTAATGGTAATGGCCGTATTAAATTTCCCATCAACGAACCTGCCGAAGGCAAGAAAAAATCACAGATCGAAGAATATATTGATTTTTATGAAGGGCCTGGTGTACAACATTTAGCATTGGCTACCGACGATATTATTAAAACTGTAAATGAATTAAAAGCACGTGGTGTTGAATTTTTACCACCACCCCCACAAGCATATTACGATGATATTCCAAGACGTTTAGGTGTACACATGGATATTATGAAAGAAGATATTAAAGAGCTTCAGCGTTTATCAATTTTAGTGGATGCTGATGAAGAAGGTTATTTATTACAGATATTTACCAAACCTGTTGAAGACCGCCCTACTCTTTTTTATGAAATAATTCAGCGTATGGGCGCTAAAGGTTTTGGCGCAGGTAACTTTAAAGCTTTATTCGAATCTATTGAAAGAGAACAAGCATTAAGAGGTACTCTATAATTTAAAAATTATTTTTTTAATTGAAGCAAACATCTAAACGGTGTTTGCTTTTTTTATTCAATTAAAACAAATGGTGCCCAATAAAACGGATCATACTTTTTACGCATTACTTTTTGAGTTTCTGAAAAAGCTACTTTCACATTTTTATTTGCAACAAGCTTATTGTAAAATAAAGCCATAAATTCTTCTGTTTCGGCATCGGGCACTTGCCATAAACTCATAATTATAAATTTTACCCCGGCCATTTTAAAAGAGCGCTGTAAGCCATACACCCCTTCACTGCCTTTAATATCTCCCAAACCTGTTTCGCAGGCTGAAAGTACTGCTAAGCCTGTTTTTCTCATATCAATATTTGCTACTTCCTGTGCGGTAAGCACGCCGTCTTCCGCTTCTGTTTGTTCTTCCTGGTTCCAAACCCCGTTTGCGCCTGCAAAAACAAGACCCGAACGCATTAATGAATTTTTATTCATTACAAAGCTCCAAACTCCAAAACCATAATCGGCATTTCGCGAAGCAAGATCCAAAGGCTGCAATGCTTTTTTATCTTCCTGATTTTTTTGTTCTTGATTTTTTTCTGCCTTTTTTATTTCTTCCGGATCCGGGAAAAAGAAACCATGTGTTGCTATATGCAAAATACTATTATCAAAGGCTGCTTTTTTAAACTCACCTTCTGTGGCTGATTTATCTGCATAAAAATCAGTTCTTATTTTATTCTGTTTAAGAGTTGTAGTAATTTTTTCGGCCTCAGATTTAGTTCCCGATAAATAATTCCATGTCAAATAACTATTCGAGTCTGAAGGAGCTATTGTTGAATTATAATCAATACCACCAAAAATAGCGACTGAGGTTTTTTCATTAAAAATAAATTTTTCAGGAAAAACAACTTTTGCAGTACTTGTTTGAATTTTTAAATTATAGTTATCGCAGAGGTAAATATTTTTAGCCTTGCAAAGCGATGCAAACGAAATTTTATGTAACAATCCTGAAGGCGATAAATAAACGGTTTTCGCATTTTTTAAAATACTTTCTAAAGGCTGCCAGATCAAATTATAAAGCTCTGTTTTTGGCTGATCGTTTGTTCCGTAAACATTATTAACATAGAGCTCGTCGTTTTGCCTGTATTTACCCAGAATATTTTCGAGACGCCTGCTTTCAAACAACTCTATCATTTCCGGATGTCTGCTATCCGGCTTGATCACAACTGCACAATAAACATTCTGGCTTAAAGAATCGGTTATGGATTGATGGTTAAAATTGATGAATTCAATAGCTACTTCACCGGGCTTTAAACTTTTCTGTACATCTTTCCAATTCAAGTTTAATACTTTATTAAAATCATTAAATATCTGTGAGTTTTTCACTAACTCTTTTTCCAGAACATTTGCTTTCTCTTCCAGTTCCGATGCTTCTTTACCTTCGGAATAAACTTTTGAAATTTGTTTTTTTAATACCAACCAATCTTTATACTTATTTATCAATGCTGTATCGCTACTATTTAAAATTGCATTACGCATAGCGGTTGACGATTTTAAAAGCAAACCCTTATTTCTTACTGCGGTATTGTAAACTGATTCTGTAATAGCTGGATTTTCTTTCTTTCTAATAAGGGCAAAGGAATTAAAAGCCATGTAATCCATCGAAAGGGTATTAAAGTATAATTCCTGTTCTTTTTCAGATAAGATCGGGAAATTCATTACAACTTTCTTATTATTTAATTCAAGAATATCCAATTCAAATTTTTCCGCCGCTTGCAAGTTGTTTTCTTTAATATATATTTTACTCAACAAACTCTCTGAATTTTTTATCAGATCAGGAGCGTCTAATTCCCGAGCCAATTCTAAACTTAAATTTCCATTAATTTTCGCTTCGTTTAAATTACCCATCTGCAACATCAAAAGACCAATATTTAAGTAGGCAATAGACTGCATTCTGCTATCCCCTATCTCCTCTCCTATTTTTGATCCAAGTAAAAAAGAAGATAAAGCTTCTTTATTCTTTTTCTGAAGCCTGTAAACTTCTCCAACATTTATATATGTTGAACCCATTCCGTTCTTATCACCAATAGTTTCCCTTATTTTAAATGCAAGATCAAAATTCTTCAAGGCCTCGTCATATTTACCCTGGTCTCTGTACACGCTTCCAATATTATTATAGTTTAACGACATTCCTTTTTTATTGTCTATCTCTATTAAAATATTTAAGGAAGTTGAAAGGTTTTTTAATGCTTCTTCATAATTTCCCTGTGCAAGAAATAGATTACCGATATTATTATAAGATTCGCTCAAACCAATTTTTGTACCAATTTCTTTTTTAATAGTTAATGATTGAACAAAATTTTGCAAAGCCAATGCATTATTACCCTGGAAAAGATACACCAGACCAATACTACTATAAGCGTCGGAAATGTTTTTCTTATATCCTATTTCCTGGCTGATCTTTAAACAGGTATTAAAAGACTTTAAAGCTTCCGGATATTTTCCCTGGATAAGATAAACATTGCCAACATTGATATACGAATCGGTTATGCCAAACTTATCGCCAATGCTTTCTTTCATTTTTAGGCCCTTAAAATGGATCTTTAATGCATTTTCATAGTCGCTTTGCTCAGAATACACTGCGCCTATATTATTGTAAATAGTTGCAATACCTTTTTTATCTTTTAACTCTTCATATAGTTTCAGCGCCATACTAAATTCAGTTAAGGCCTCATTAAACCTGCTTAAAAACACATAATTAAATCCAATGTTTTGATGCGATAAGACAATACCAGCCTTGTCTCCAAGCTCTACTCTCATTTTTAAAGCTAAAGCATGTTCTTTTAAAGACTCATTATAATTTCCCAGGTATTGATTAACAACTCCTTTATTACTATAACACTTAATTAAGCCAATTTTATTGCCAATATCTTCGAATTGTTTTTGTGCAGAATTAAAATTTTTCAATGCCTCCTGGTAATTTCCCTGATTGGTATAAAAATTGCCAAAAGAATTATAACATCCTGCAATGCCAGCCTTATTATTAATTTCTTCGTAGATCTTTAAAGCAGCATTAAAATTAGTTTTTGCAGAAGGAAGATCACCCGTAGAGAAATAAACATTACCAATGTTATTGTAAGAATTGGCCATTCCAAATTTATCGTTGATACCTTCTCTTATTTTTAATGAAGTAGAAAAAGATTTTAAAGCTACGGGATAATCACCTGCACTTAAATAAATAACCCCAACAATGTGCATCGAATTTGCCACACCTTTTTTAAAGTCAATTTTTTCTGCTGCTACTTTTGAAAGACCGGTAAAGTAAAGCGCAGTATCGAGCTGTCCTAAACCTGCTAATTTTAAACTTAATACATTAAGCGTATTTACTTTATTTGTGTCTTCCTTTGCAGTTTTTAAAACTGACACTAAAGAATCGATAAAGTGGTTTTGTGCAATAGAAACAGAGGTAATAAAAACTAATAAAAAAGAAAATAGAAATTTCATATAAGGCTGTTAGATGGGGAAACCCGAAAATAGTACTTTTTTCTAAGTTAACAGCTGTAATACCAAATTCATATATAATATAGTCCAATTTTGCTTATTTGATTTTATTTGCTATATTTGGACTATATTATAAATGGATATTATGGCTTTACCAAAAAAAATCTATGTAAAAGAAAGCATTAA
>JACDED010000090.1 GCA_013816615.1 Bacteroidota bacterium | reverse complement strand
AAATACATGTGGGTAATAAGGGTGTTTGCCCTGGCTTTAATAATGGCGAAGCTGTTATGGGTCTTCATAGTTATGATGGTACTATTTATAGACCACCTGTTAATGCAACCATGCATAATGCGGTAGGTGGTGCAGGGCCGTATAACCAATGGACTATGTCAAATACTGCATACCGTTATACTTCGCCTTGCGCAAGCAGTTCCGGTGCTTGTGCTACCTTACCAATAAATTTTAAAAATTTTTCAGGTGAAAATATAAATGCCATTAATAAATTAAATTGGGAAACTTCTGAAGAAAGTAATATTAAACATTTTAGTATAGAAAGAAGTATTGATGGTATAAATTTTTTGGAGATAGGCACTCAAACACCAAACAATACGGCTTCTAAATACGAGTTTAATGATATAAGCTATAAGCCCAATACAATACATTACTACCGTATCAACGCTATCGAAAATAATGGTGAGCAAAAAAGAACATTTATCATCCCTATAGGTGGCATCTATGATCTGTTAAGCGTTTCAGAACTTTATCCTAATCCGGCCAGCGATAATTTCTCTATCTCATTTAATTCAAAAGCAGAAACGGGTTTTGTAATTAAATTAAAAGATCTTTATGGAAGAACAGTTAAAAGTTCGGCGCATATTGTTAACACTGGTGTTTCAGAAATATCTGTTAGTACATCAGGCCTTTCTTCAGGTGCATACATAGTTGAAGTGTTTGATAATTCAGGCAACGTAATTTCCAAGCAAAAACTAATTCTCCTTCATTAAAAATAATTTTTCAATAAAAAAGCTCCAATTGTTTACCAATTGGAGCTTTTTTATTTCCTAATCTTTACCTAAATTAACGGTCTAAAATTTTTGTCATGTCAACAACTCCAGAAGGCCGCCAGATCATATTCAGTATGGTGAATGTATCAAAGATACATCCACCGCAAAAACAAGTTTTAAAAGATATTTATATCTCATTTTATTATGGCGCTAAAATTGGCGTATTAGGTTTAAATGGCTCGGGTAAATCATCTTTACTTCGCATTATAGCGGGTATGGATAAAGATTATATCGGTGAGATCCATCAATCGCCCGGTTATTCGATCGGTATGTTGGAGCAGGAACCAAAGCTTGATGAAAGTAAAACAGTAATTGAGATTGTACGCGAAGGCGTTCAAAAATATGTAGATATTTTAAACGAGTTTGAAGAGGTAAATAATAAGTTTGGTGATGAAGAGATCCTTAACGATCCTGATAAAATGGATAAGCTTATTAATCGCCAGGCGCAGTTACAAGAGCTGATCGATCAACACGATCTTTGGAACCTGGATAACCGTTTAGAGCGTTCGATGGATGCTTTACGTTGTCCGGAAAGCAATGCTTCTGTAAAGGTATTATCGGGTGGGGAGCGTCGCCGTGTGGCTTTATGCCGTTTATTATTACAGGAACCGGATATTTTATTATTAGATGAGCCTACTAATCACTTAGATGCTGAGAGCGTTGATTGGTTAGAGCAACATTTACAACAATACAAAGGAACTATTATAGCGGTAACCCACGATCGTTATTTCTTAGATAACGTTGCAGGTTGGATCTTAGAGTTGGATAGAGGAGAAGGTATTCCATGGAAAGGTAATTACAGTAGTTGGTTAGAACAAAAAGGAGCGCGTTTAAAACAAGAAGAAAAAACAGAAAGTAAACGTCAGAAAGTTTTAGCGCGTGAGTTGGATTGGATCCGTCAGGGTGTTAAAGGCCGCGGTGTAAAACAAAAAGCGCGTTTAAATAATTACGATAAAATGATGGGTGAGGACATCAAAAATAAAGAAGATAATTTAGAGATCTTTATTCCTAACGGTCCGCGCCTTGGTAATGAAGTTATTGAAGCAAATGAAGTTTCAAAAGGTTTTGGTGATCGTTTATTGTACGAACATTTGAATTTTAAATTACCTCCTGCCGGAATTGTTGGCATCATTGGGCCAAACGGTGCCGGTAAAACAACTTTGTTCCGCATGATCATGGGTGAAGAAAAACCAATCAGCGGTACATTTGCTGTTGGACCTACAGTTAAGATCTCTTATGTAGATCAAAATCATAAAGAATTAGAACCTAACAAAACTGTTTACGATGTAATTAGTGGTGGTTTGGATAATTTAATACTTGGTGGTAAGCCAATGAACTCAAGAGCTTACATCTCCCGTTTTAATTTTGCCGGTAGCGACCAGGGTAAAAAAGTTTCTGTTTTATCAGGTGGTGAGCGTAACCGTTTGCATTTGGCAATGGCTTTAAAAGAAGAAGGTAACGTATTGTTATTAGATGAGCCTACCAATGATCTGGATGTAAATACACTTCGTGCGTTGGAAGAAGGTTTAGAGAATTTTGCCGGTTGCGCGGTAATTATTAGTCACGATAGATGGTTCTTAGATCGTGTATGTACTCACATTTTAGCCTTTGAAGGTGATAGTAGTGTGTATTGGTTTGAAGGCGGTTACAGCGAATACGAAGAGAATCGTAAAAAACGTTTAGGTAATGTTGAGCCTAAAAGACCACGTTATAAAAAACTGGCGGTAAAATAATTAGGAATTACCTAAAAAAAAGATATATTTATACTTACTAAAAAACCACCTTATGAATAATTTTAACGCTTCAAAAATTTTAATTCCTGTAGATTTTAGCGACACATCTTTGTTAGCTATTAAACATGGTGCATTTACAGCTCAGCTTACCCAAGGCAATATGTATTTGTTGCACGTTATAAATATTCAATTTTTTTCGCAGGATATGTTCCTGCCATCGGTTAGTGTTCATTCGCAAACTGATTTTGAAAAAGTGGCACAGGAAAAATTGATGCAGTTAGGACAAGAGGTTCAAGCTGAATATGGCATTAAAGTAGAATGTATTACCAAAATAGGTTCTCCAAATAAAGAGATCACGGATATTGCAAAAGAAGTTGGCGCTACATTGATTGTTATGGGTACACATGGTTACTCAGCTATTGAAGAATTAGTAATTGGAAGTACTGCTTTAAAAGTGATCACAAAAGCACCTTGCCCTACTATGGCTATGAATAGTGAGGCTGATCATAAGGGTTACAATAAAATATTATTACCAATTGATACAAGCGCGCACTCGCGTCAAAAAGTAAATTATGCCGTTACTATGGCAAAACAATTCAGTGCTTCGGTACATGCTATAGCATTATTAGATAATAACGAAGAAAGCGAAAAACCGGCAATGGAATTGATCTTGCATCAAATAGATAACGTTGCTAAAAGAGAAGGAGTAGCTTACCATCATGATATTGTTTCTAAAGTAAAAAATCGTGCAACAGCAACGGTTGATTATGCCAACAAGATAGGAGCAGATCTTATTGTAATTATGACCGATCAGGATGCAGAGTTAAGTGGTTTCTTCCTTGGCCCATATTCTCAACAGGTAATTCACTTAAGTAAAGTACCTGTAATTTGTATTCGTCCTGTAGTTTCAGATACAGATATTAATATTTTAAGCGGCACAAGCGGTGCGTAATTGAATTTAAATTCGTTTAAAAAATATAAAAATGAAAAAAATATTTTTAACCCTTTTTATTGTTGCATCAGTGTTTGGTTTTTCTCAAAAACTGGCTGAGGTAAGTCTTGATCTGTTGGATGGCAATATGATCAAAGGCACAACAAACCTTTCTGATATTGAATTGGTAACTGCTTTTGGTAAATTACAAATTCCAATTACTAAGGTAAGTCATATCGAAATTGGAATGGGTAAAGATAATTCGGTAAGCGAAAAAGTAAAAAGTAGTTTAAAGATCCTTTCTACCAGCACTGCTGAAGATACTAGAAAAGGCGCTTATAATGATCTTGTTAAAGTGGGTGCAAAAGCAATTCCTTTTATCCAGGATTTTTATAACGATCCAAAAAATGTTTCATCAGAAGAAACGTATGCAGGCGAATTTACAATTGATAATGCATTGTCTGAGATCCAGGCTGCCAGCAATATTTCAGGCGATCTTCCAAAAGAAGATATCTTAACCATTGATGGTTCTTATATCATGGGTGGTAATTATAATTTCACTAAGCTGGATATTAAAACCGAATACGGTAGCTTAAGCGTTCCAAAAGAAAAGATCAAAACCATTGATATTTCAGTAGCGATGGAGCCGGGTTCGGGTGAGTATACATTTAAATTGAACGGAACAAAACATATTAGCGGTAATACAAATGGCGGTTGGTTAAAAACCGGTGTGGTGCTAAAAACCGGGCAACGTTTTACTTTAAATTCAAATGGTGAGGTTACTTTGGCCAGCTTAAGTAATTCTAAATATAAACCGGATGGCAGCAGTAAAGCTGAAACAGCATCAGAGTGGACAAAACCTTATGGCAGTACTGAGGATTATGAAGGTGGCTCAGGCGGTTACCCAACTTACGGACAAGTAGTTTATCATATCGGTGATGGTTCAACAGATAATTTAAAGGCCGGCTCTAAATTTAGCAGCACAGCAAAAAAAAGCGGTATGCTTTATATTTCTATTTATGAAACAGTTTACAATGCTGCTAACAAAGGCAGTTACAATGTTAAGCTAAGCCTGGGAAAATAATTTGATGTTTGCGGATCATAATGCACATATTGTTTTAAAAATAGATTGGAGTGATCTTGATCTTTTTGGCCACGTTAATAATGTGGCCTTTTTTAAATACATTCAGTCTGCAAGGGTCAATTACTGCGAATCTATAGGATTGACTTCCATAAATGAAAAAAATAAATTGGGGTTTATTGTGGCATCAACCAACTGCACTTTTAAAATTCCGTTGCGTTATCCCGGTGATGTAAAAGTGTTTTCGAAAATTGAATGGATCAAAAATTCAAGCTTTCAGTTATTGCATGTGATCGTTAATGATAATAATGAAGTAATAGCAGAGTCGATTGATATTGTTGTTGTTTTTGATTATGAAAAAAAGATCAAAACAAATATTACACCCGAATTAAAAGCAAAAATGGAGGCTCAGGAAAACAAAAAGTTAAGCGCCGGATAACCTCCTGATATTTGATTTTTCTCTTAAAAACTAATCATAAATTGTGTAAAAATCCCTCCCTGTTTTACAACAATGTTTCCCTCTAAGCGTTAACTTTACAATTCAAAAATTTTATAATCTTTTATGCAATCTAAAACAGAACATATTACGTGCTTGATCATTGGATCAGGTCCCGCAGGCTATACTGCCGCAATTTATGCAGCACGCGCCGATCTGAAACCCGTTTTATATACAGGTTTAACACCTGGTGGACAATTAACTGAAACAACAGAAGTAGATAATTTTCCCGGTTATCCAAAAGGGATAACAGGCCCAATATTAATGGATGACTTAAAAGCACAGGCTGAGCGTTTTGGTACGCAGGTAAGATTTGGCCTTGTAACAAAAGCTGATCTAAATGCAACACCAAAAAAGGTTTGGGTAGATGATACTATTGAGTTAACAGCAGATACTGTAATTATTTCAACAGGTGCCAGCGCTAAGTGGATAGGTTTAGAGAACGAAACACGTTTGCGTATGAATGCCGGTGGTGTGAGTGCCTGTGCGGTTTGCGATGGCTTTTTCTTTAAGGGACAAGATGTTGCAATTGTTGGGGCCGGTGATACTGCGGCAGAAGAAGCTACGTATCTTTCAAAGCTTTGTAAAAAAGTTTATATGATCGTAAGAAGAAGCGAAATGCGCGCCAGTAAAGCTATGCAGCACCGCGTAACAAATACACCAAATATTGAGATCTTGTGGGATTCGGAAACGGTAGATATTTTAGGTAAAGATGCTGTGGAAGGTGCTATTGTAAAAAATAATAAAACGGGTGAAAACAGAACATTGAACGTAACCGGATTTTTTGTGGCTATTGGCCATAAACCAAATACAGATATTTTTAAAGGGCAGCTAAATATGGATGATTTAGGTTATTTAACTATTATTCCGGGCAGTTCTAAAACAAATATTAACGGTGTTTATGCTGTTGGCGATTGCGCTGATAAAACTTACCGCCAGGCTGTTACGGCAGCAGGCAGCGGTTGTATGGGTGCCCTTGATGCTGAAAGATATTTAGCCTCAACCGGAATACATTAATTTTCGTAAATACCTTAAATATTTAAATGGTATTAAGGGCAAAAAAACTTAAATAGCTTGTTTTTTTGTAACCAATTAAATGTTTAAGTTTATATAGTAATACGCCTTTAGGATGAAGAGACTCTTGTACATATTAATTTTATTGCCCTTTTTTACTTTTTCCCAAACACAAAAAAAATATCCCGCTTTACTTTGGAAAATTACAGGCAACGGTTTAAAAAAACCGTCGTATTTGTATGGCACCATGCATGTAAGTAGCAGGGTGGCATATCATTTATCAGAACAATTTTTTGATGCAATAAAAAGTGTTGATGTAGTGGGCTTGGAAACCAATCCCGGGGAATGGTTACAGAATATGGAAAAGACAGGTGAGTTGGATCAGGCTAATCAAATAGTATCAAGCAACAGTTACCGCAAAGATTTTTACCGTTCTACATTCATGGTAAGCTTTCCTGATAAACGCATGTTGCAGGGAATTTTAAGTTACGACCCTGATATTATAAACGGCTTATTGTACAGGCATAACCGTAGTAAAGAAAATTTTGAAGAAAATACTTACATCGATCTTTTTATTTTTCAATCGGCTTCAAAATTAAATAAACAATTAATTAGTCTTGAAGATTTTGCTAAGTCTGAAATTAAAGCGCGTCTTTCCGCATTACCGGATGATGAGTTAAATGAAGAGGACGATACACAAAGTAGCAGTAATTATTATTTTAACGGACAAAAAATTGAAGATTCTTATCGTGATGGAAATTTAGATCTGTTAGATAGTTTAAGTAAAAAAACAAGTTCAAAGAATACACAAAAATTTTTGATCAATGATCGTAACTTGTTTTTTGTAAACACAATAGATTCTGTTCTAAAAACAAAATCATTATTTAGTGGTGTAGGTGCTGCGCATTTACCAGGCGATGATGGTGTTATTGAATTATTAAGAAAAAAAGGATACACCGTTGAACCCGTATATCCAAAAAATTCTAAAAAGAGTGATGCAATCCGCGATGAGTTAGATGCTTTGGTAAAACCGGTAACATTTCAAAAGCAATTGGTGAGCGATTCAACTATCTCAATGAATTTGCCCGGTAAGTTAACACAGATCGTAAATTTTGAAAGTATTAAATATTACATCTATGCAGATATGATCAACGGTAGTTTTTATACTGTAGCAAGATTAAAACATTTCGGCCCGCTGTTTAATGTAAGCGTTGCCCAAATGATGCAAAAGGTAGATAGTTTATTATTTGAAAATATTCCCGGAAAGATTACTACAAAAAAAGAAATAACTTCTAATACAGGTCTAAAAGGATATGAGATCGTAAATAAAACCCGCCGTGGGGATGAGCAACATTACCAGATCTTTTTCTCTGATCTTGAAATGATCATGTTTAAGCTGGGCGGTAAACAAGGTTATGCAACCGGTAGTGAATCAAAACAATTTTTTAATTCTATCCAGTTTTTACCAAAGGGACAAAATATTGTAGAGTACTCTCCAAAAACAAAAGGCTTTAATGTTAAGGTTCCTGCAAATTATAGTTATACTAAAAACAGCGGTTCGTCGCAAAGAGGTTTGGTAGAGGATCTGTACGCTTACAACTCAACTCAAAAACAATTTTATGGTGTTAAACACGCGGTGTATAATGATTTTGAATATTTAGAAGAAGATACTTTTGAATTGAATCTTTTTTCTAAAAATATTTTAAAGAACTATAATTTCTCTGAAAATATTTCGCGTACGCTTACAAAAGAGCAAAATATGCCTTGTGTTAAATTTTGGGCAAAAAATAAAACCGGTTCTAATTTTTACGGAAAACTATTTATTAAAGGCATTCATTATTACTTAGCTTATTTTATTTCAGAAAAAGAAAGTGCTTTTGATAATGAGTTTTTTAACTCATTTAAAATAACAGATTTTGAATTCATTAATCCAATAAAAGAAATTACCGATAACGATTATTATTTTAAAGTAAAAGATGAGGTTACTGTAAATGCATCAAGTAAATTTAATGAGGCTTATGTTAAAGAATACGAAACAGCTAAAGTAAAAAAAGATAAAGTTGTAAGTGATTTTGATTACAGGTCGGGTAATAAATCATATTATTCTCCTTCAAGTAACGAGTATGTGAACATTACTTTTGAAAAATACAACGATTACGATTACCGGAACCTTAGCGAAATTGATCAAAGTATTAGCACTTCTATAAAGAACACAACCGGTTTACTGATCACAAATAAAGTAACAAGTAATAAAAATGGTGTTTATACTTACAGTTGTACTTTAAAAGATACCGCTACATCGCGCATGATGGATGTAAAGATCTTTTTTAAGAATGGTGTTATGCATGAGATCATCGCACCTTACGATTCTATTATAGGTCTTAGAGGTTGGACAAAAGATTTTATGGCCAGTTTTACTCCAAAAGATACTGTTATTGGCAAAAATATTTTTGAAAATAAATTCAGCACTTTATTAAAAGATCTTTGCAGTAATGATACAGTTGTTCGCCAACGGGCAAATACATCTTTACTTAATTCAATAAGTATGAATAAAGCTTACGTGGATGAGTTCGTTAAGTTTATTGGTAGTAAAGATCTAAGCAATGTAAATGAAGACAGTCGCGCGCAATTATTTGTAAATGGCGGCACAATGAATAGCAATAAAATAATTGAGCCTTATAAGAACTTATACAAGCAATATACAGATAGTTTTTATTTACAATTATGCATGTTAAAAGGTTTGGCCTATTTAAAAACACCAACTTCTTTTCAAACATTTAATAATCTTATTTTAAATGAAACACCTTTGGTGGGAGAAGTCAGTATTGTATCGGATGTGTTTGCGGTGTTGCATGATTCTTTAGAACTGTGTAAAAATTTCTTTCCGGGTATAATGGTTTTAACTAAATACGATGAGTATAAGGACGCTGTGTATACATTGATGGCAGAAATGGTGAATAAAAAGATCATTACTTCTGCTGCATACCTAGCGCAAAAAGATAATATCCTGGCAGACGCCAATCTTGCTTTAAAACGTTATAATCCTGCCACAGCAAAGTCTTCCGGTGATTATAACGAATACGATTATTTGGATAAATCTTTAAAAGATCTTGCCGAAAGTATTCAGCAAAGTCTCGATGGTTTTACTAATAATAATTTATTCAAAGGGTCTGAATATTTAAAAGGCCTTGAAACATTTAATAGAAATCCATTGGTAAACTATGGCATTATTCTTTCACCTTTTTATAAGACCGATGAAAAAACAAAACAGTTTTTTGTAAAATTATCTAAGATCAAAACGCAAAGTATTGCTATGCCCGTTGCTATTAATTTATTAAAAAATAATATCGTTGTAAACGATACACTTTTAGATTTTTACGCGAAAAATAAATTTACACGGGCGTATTTTTATACCGAGCTTGAAAAAGAAAAATTAACTGATAAGTTCAATAAAAAATATTTAACTCAGCAAAGCTTAATAGAATCTGTTCTTACTGGTCAAACACAATTATCCAGTATGTATAGTTATGATAAAGATAAAGGTAAAAAAGACAGCCTACTTTTTATTAAAGAGCTTGATGCTAAAAACAAATATCAAAAAGGAAAAATGTACGTTTACAAAATTGTAAAAAGTAAATCAGATGATGAGCGATGGTCAGTAGCATTTGTACCGGAAACTAAATCAGGTATATCATCAAATATCCAGGTAATTAATTCAGGTTATTATATTGATAAAACAAAAACTGAGACCGAAAATTATAATGAGATCCTCGACTACTTTAATCTTACTTTTCGTAAGCGTGCTATTACTTCCGGCACCGGGTATTAGATGAAAGGATTTCCCCAATAAAAAATCGGGAAATATATTCCCCACGATTCTACAATCTTTTAACATAGATTTTGTAAGTGCTTTATTAGCAAAGGCTCAATTTTTGGAACAAATATTGAAAGTCTTCGAGTTCAATGATGCCAGATTTTAAAAAATTATTTTTACTATTTATAGTTTTTAATAATTTCTTGTTGTTATCACAAGTCCCGGTTTGGCATTGGGCTAAAGATGCAAATTCTGCAAGTCCGGAAACCTTATGGGATGTTTCACACGATCCTACATCCACTAACGTTTATGTTGGAGGAAGTTTTAAAGGAAATTTAAGTTCAAAGTATGGCCCAGCATTTTCATCAGCGAGTGGTATCTCTGATGGTTTGGTAGCTAAATACGATGTCCTTGGAAATGTTTTATGGGCTTTTAAAATAGCAGGAGCAAGCGGTGATGAAGAGGTTAGAGGCGTGGCTGTAGATCCTTCAGGAAATGTTTATATTACAGGGAGCTTTAATAGTACAACAGACTTCGATCCTTCAGCCTCAACGTTTAATTTGACCTCTGCCGGGGGCACAGATGGCTTTCTTGCTAAATATTCTTCAGCAGGCGCATTTTTATGGGCAGTGAAATTCGGAGGCGCCAATAACGAGGATTCTTATAAAATGGCAGCAGATGCTAATGGTATATATATTACCGGCTCTTATGAATCTATACCAACAACTTTTTATTCATACAGTAGCCCTATTACTAAAACTACATCTTTTACAGATAACCAGATAAATATGTTTGGCGCAAAATATAATTCAAATGGTATTGCGCAATGGGTAGTTTCAGGAGGTAGCAATCTTGATGATTATGGAATTAAAGTTATTGCGGATGCAAGCAATGTTTATTTTCTTGGAATTTATTATCATGATATAAGTTTTAAAAATGCTACTGGTGTTGCTGGCGCAACAATGCCTGACGAGCAGCACAACAAAGCAAATACTTATATTTTGCAGGTTACACAAGCGGGAAATCTTGGCTGGCAGACAAATATCACAACAAGCCAGGGTGGTAAAGATGTTATAGGTTGGAGTATAGCGCAGGACGCCGGAAATTTATATGTAACGGGTCAATCAGATGGAAATATAAATTTTAAATATCCTACGCCAGCTTTAACACAGGCTGTATCCACTCTTAACGATCTTTTCCTTGCTAAATTATCAAAGGCCACCGGAACTTTTCTTTGGAATACCAGTGCAACGGGTAATGGTACAGGTGATCAAATTGGCAGAGCTCTTGAAGTGGATGGATTAGGAAATATTATTTTAGGAGGCAATTTTAATACAGGGTTAAATTATACAAGCGTAGGAGGCCCTAACTTTGCAGCCGGCGCTCAGGATATTTTTTTAACAGGTTATAATAATGCCGGCACTTTTTTGTGGAGTTATAAAGCTGGTGGAGCTGCTACTGAAAATTTTAATGGCCTTGCTACGGATAACTTTGGCAATATTTATCTTGCAGGTGATCATGGAGGATCACCTACTTTTGGAACTGTTACTTTAGGTGCCGGCGGGGGTACAGATATTTATCTCGCTAAATTGGGCTGTGCTGCCGTTACAAATAATACTATTTCTGCGGCACAAACAATATGTACAGGCAATGCGCCTTCAACACTTACGGGCTCTTTGCCCACAAATGGAAATTTATATACATGGGAGATGAGCGCAAATTCTTCAACATGGACAAGTGCTACAGGTACTTACACAAATCAAAATTATTCACCACCGCCATTAACAGCCACTACCTATTACAGGAGAATTGCAACCGGCGCGGGCTGTTTAGGAAGCCCCAGTAACACTTTGCAAATAACTGTTACACAACCACCAAGTACTTCAAATGCCGGCAATACGCAAACCGTTTGCGTGAGCACTGTAACTTTAAATGCAACCGCTGCAACAAGCGGAACGGGAGCCTGGTCTGTAATAACTGGTACCGGCAATGTGACAAGCGTTAGTAATCCATCGTCACAGGTAACAGGTTTAAGTTTTGGCTCAAATGCGTTTGTCTGGACGATCTCCAACTCGCCATGTGCGTCTTCAACAGCTACAGTAACAATTGTTAGAGATATTCCTCCAACACCGTTTGCTGGTAACCAGCAAACCGTATGTGCTGCAACTGCAACTCTGGCAGCAACTAATCCAACAGTTGGTGCCGGTGTGTGGTCTGTAATTGCGGGACCTTCAAATGTAACAAGTATAAATAATCCTTCTTCGCAGGTAACAGCGTTAGGCACCGGCACCAATGCCTTTTTGTGGACAGTAAGTAACGGTGTTTGTCCTACGGCAACTTCTGCAGTTACTATTATAAGAGATGTAATGCCAACTTCTTTTGCCGGCAATACGCAAACCGTTTGTGCCTCAAATGCAACATTAGCAGCAACTAATCCAACAATAGGAAATGGTATGTGGTCAGTTATTGCGGGCCCTGGTAATGTTACAGCTCAGGGTGATCCTTCCTCCCAGGCAACAGCTTTAAGTACGGGTACCAATACATTTTTATGGACAGTAACTAATGGCGTTTGCCCCACGGCAACCTCTTCAGTGAATATATTAAGAGATATTGTGCCTGCATCAAATGCAGGAAATACGCAAACCGTATGTGCAGCAACAGCAACCCTGGCAGCTACTAACCCAACTATTGGCTCAGGGGTATGGTCTGTAAATACCGGTACAGGTAATGTAACCACAATAACTGATCCCTCTTCGCAGGTTACAGGTTTAAGCATCGGTAATAATTCATTTGTATGGACTGTTACTAATGGTGTTTGTCCTGGGGTTACATCAACAGTTACAATTATACGTGATGATATTCCCACAATTTCAAATGCGGGCATTAATCAAACAGTTTGCGCAACTACTTATACTTTAAATGCAAACACTCCTTCCGTTGGAAATGGAGCATGGTCTGTTATTGCTGGAACGGCATCGGTGAATACCATATCAAATCCAGCATCTTCTGCCAACGGAGTTGCTGTTGGCCAAAATAGTTTTGTATGGACGATCTCTAATGGCGTCTGTCCTTCTTCTTCATCAACTGTTATTGTTACAAGGGATGATTTTCCAACAGCATCTAACGCAGGTTCAAATCAAAGTGTTTGTACAACCACGTATACTTTAAACGGCAATCTCCCTACAGTTGGTACAGGTTTATGGTCTGTGATTACAGGTACAGCCTCTGTAACAACAGTTACAGATCCAGCTTCAGAAGTTACCGGACTTTCTGATGGACAAAATAATTTTGTTTGGACGATCTCTAATGGTATGTGTCAAGCTTCATCTTCTACTGTTTCTATTACTAAAGACGATCTTCCAACCATATCAAATGCCGGAAGTAACCAAACTATTTGCGCTACAAGCTTTACATTTAATGGTAACTCACCTTTAATTGGCACGGGAACGTGGTCGGTTGTTTCCGGTCCCGCTTCTTTAATATCTGCTTCAAGCCCTACCGCGTCATCTGCAGGATTAGGTATTAGTCAAAATCAATTCGCATGGATAATTACAAATGGCACTTGTCCACCTTCATCATCTATACTTTTAATAAATCGTGATGAAGATCCTACAACTTCTAATGCAGGGCCTGACAGAAAAATTTGCTCAGACCAGGCCAGCCTTTCCGGCAACCTGCCAAGCGTTGGTACCGGTTCCTGGACACTTATCTCAGGTGCGGGATTAATAACAGATCCAAATGTTAATAATTCAGCAATTACGAATTTAGGTGCCGGAGCAAATAATTTTGTCTGGACCATTACAAATGGAATTTGTCCTTCTACAACAGATAATATTATTATTACGCAGGACCTTCCGCCAAGTCTAGCTTCAGCGGGAGCAGATAAAGAAGTTGAAGCTCCTTTAACAGATCTTTCGGCAATAACGCCGTCCATTGGAACAGGCTATTGGTCAGTGATAGAGGGCGAAGCCCAAATAACTAATAATTCTAATGCAAATACGAGTGTAAACAATTTATCTATTGGTAATAATATTTTCAGGTGGACTACACAAAACGGTGTCTGCCCCGAAAGTACAGATGATATTATTGTTTATGTAAAACCTTTAAATATCCCAAACGGTTTTTCGCCTAACCAGGATGGCTTTAACGATACTTTCTTTATTCCAACGCTTGAGTTTTATTCTAATGTAAAGCTTAATGTATTTAACCGTTGGGGCGGTGCTGTTTATGCAGATAATGATTATAAAAATAATTGGAAGGGTACAAACCTTTCTAACGAAAAATTAGCAGACGATACGTACTATTATGTTCTTGAAATTAATTCTAAATTTCACTTTGCAGGCTTTGTACTTATAAAACAGAATAAATGAAAAAGAGATATTTCATAATTTTTGCCTTTTGTTTTTGCTTGCGCATGTTAGGTCAACATAATAGTGATTATATGCAATATATGTTCAATGGTTTGCTGATAAATCCCGCTTATGCCGGAAGTCGCGATGCACTTGATATTACGGGGCTTTATCGCAATCAATGGATGGGTATCGTGGGCTCGCCTGTTATGGCGTCACTGGGCGCACATACACCTTTAAAAAATAAACACGTAAGTGTTGGTGCGTTACTCGTTAACGATAAATTTGGAATATTTAACCATACAAGGGCAAATCTTATTTATGCATATCGTTTTAAATTATTAGAAGGTAATTTGTCGTTTGGGGTACAAGGTGGTGTGGATTATTATACTTCCAATTGGTCTAAGATAAACACTATTCAAAAAGATGATCCTAATTTTTCTGTAGTAAACGATACCAAAGTTGTTCCCGACGCTGGCTTCGGCACTTATTACTATTCAAAAGTATTTTACCTTGGGTTTTCTGCACCGAATTTATTTAATGAAACTATTAGCAAATACAGAACACTTATTGCTAATACAGGCTTTTTACTGAATGTGAGCGATAATGTGAAAATAAAACCGGCAGCAATTGTAAAATATATTTATAACTCACCGGTTTCAGCGAATGTGTCTTCAACATTTTATTGGAAAGATTTTGTTGGCCTTGGTGTAGGTTATACAATCAATTCTGCGGCAATAGCCTTTGTTGATGTAAAGGTGAACGAGCAGTTACGTTTTGGATATGGTTACGAATATGCTTTAAATAAACTGCAAACTTATACAAGTGGCAGTCACGAAATAATGCTTCGCTATTTATTTAAATACAAGATAAATCCTGTAAGCACACGTTATTTTTAAAATGAAAAGCTATATCCTATATCTTTTTTTACTCTTAATAACGGGCAAAATTCTGCATGCTGAGTGCATTGTTGTTTTAGAAGATTCTTCTCGGATAAAAATTACGCGTCTTAATATTAACACTGCACAATCAGACTTTAGTCCTTTTGTTATAAATAAAGAATTATACTTTATCTCTGCCCGCCCGACAAATGTTGCGGTGGTTTATACTGATGTAAATAATGTAACTGAAATGACGAATATTTATTCAGGAATAAAAAAAGATTCAATAAGTTTTAAAAAGATCTCTTCATTGCCAATTATCAATTCAAAATATAATGAAGGACCTGTTACTATTAATAATAAAGGAGATATTATTTATTTTTCCGGTAACGAAATAAGGTCAGGTAAAAATGGTAATCAGAATCTTTTAAAGATCTATTCATCAAAAAAAATAAATAATAAATGGACGAAACCAGAGCTGCTTCCTTTTTGTAAAGATGATTTTTCTTATTGTCATCCTTCAATAAGTAAGGATGGAAATACTTTGGTTTTTTCTTCTAATTGTGGTAAGGGTTATGGAGGAATGGATCTTTTTATTGTTAATTCATTTAACGGCAGTTGGTCAAAACCTGTAAATGCCGGTAATAAAATAAACAGCGATAGTAACGAGCTTTTTCCTTTTTTATCAGAAAATAATATTTTGTTTTTTTCAAGCAATAGAAATAATGGAATAGGAGGATTGGATATTTATTCTTTTGATCTTAATGATCCAATTGAAAGTGAAATTGCGCATTTGCCAGAACCATTAAATTCTCCTTCAGATGATTTTGGTATTTGGGTGGATTCTACATCAGAGAATGGTTACTTTTCTACCAATAGGGTGCCTGAATATAAAGATGATATATATTATTTTGCAACCCTTATTCCTGACTTTAATAACGGAAAAACTCCGATAGTGAAAAATAAATTTTGCTATACTTTTTTTGAAGAGACCACATTAGAAGCAAACGACACAAACTTAACATATGAATGGAATTTTGGTAGCGGACAAAAAGTAAGAAGCCTTAAAACAAGACATTGCTTTAATAAACCGGGTAATTATCCCATCCAATTAAATATTGTCGAAAAAAACTCCGGGGAGATCTTTTACAGCGAAGCTTCTTATACTTTAAACATTGAAGAACCTGAACAATTATATATTACGTGCTGCGATACAATAAACGTTGGTAAAGAACTCAAGATCGATTGCGAAAGGTCAGCAATAAAAGGTTATGATATAGAAAAAATGTATTGGCATTTTGGAGATGGCAGATATAATTGTGGCTATAGCGTAAAACATAATTTTAAAATGTCGGGTACATATACAATTCAACTTGGCGTATTGGCAAGAAACCAGGTAACAAAAAAAATAGAACGATTTAAAATAGAAAAAAAAATAACTGTTATAGAAAACACCTAAACTTTGTATATGTCTAAAAATAATTACTTATTATTTATTGCTTTAATTTTTTGCATTGGTAAAACAGTTGCGCAACAGGTTCCTTCTGTTGAAGAAAAAATTCCGTTTATCTGCACCTTTAGTAAAAGCGCAGATAAGCAATGGGGAGATGATGATTTTGTGCAAACTTTCTTTTTTGTTATTCCCGAATCTTATAAAAAACCGGTTTACATTCGCATCTATGATCCGGAAACAGGCGGAAGTCACGATGAAAACCATGGGCCTTTCAACTCAAAAACAAAATTCTCAGTTTATGGCGGTAGTAAAGCACATTCAGACCCTGATGCTAAAAGTCCCGATCCAACAGGTAATTATAAAAGTGGTGTTTTACTTGGTGCAAGAACTTTTTCTAACGAAAAAAATTATGATAACTCCTGGGTTTCTATGGGTCCTTTCAATCCTATTGAAGGTGAATTGCAAAATGACATTGGTGGCCGTGTATTTAAAGTAGTTATAGAAGGACTTGAAGGCGACGATGGAAATTTGTATAGATTATTTCTTTCTTCTGAACCGGAAGAAAATAAACCTGTAGAAGGTGGAAACGGCTTTGCTTATGAATATTCTTTCCGTCTGGCTGAAACTAAAGGTTCTGTTTCACATCTTTATCCATTTGTGGAAAAAAACGTAACAGCAGTTAAGATCAAAGTATTTGATTATGATAACGATGGTGTAATTCGTGTAGTTTCAGTTGCTAAAAAAGGTGACATCAATCAGCCATCACAGGAAGCCAAATGGATGGAAAGCACTCATAAAATTTCAAGAGCAGAAATAAGTACTTCGTTGGATATTCAATTCATAAAACAGAAAGATGTAAAGAACAACAATATTGTGGTGTTTATCTCTAATCAGTATGGAGAGTTAATGCCATTTTTCACTTCTCCTATTGGTGGTGTACCAAAATACTCATATAAGATCGGTGTAAAAGTAGAAGAGTAATTTTATGAAACTAAACACCTTTTTATTTATTTTCTGTTGCTCTTTTTTTAAAGGGCTTATTGGACAAACGTATAATTTTAAAAATTATTCTGAAGATAATGGCTTGTCTCAAAGCTATATTTATCATATCTCTCAATCTAAAAATGGTTTCTTAACGCTTTCAACCGGTGAAGGCTACTGTACTTTTGACGGTATAAGGTTTACTACCATTACAAGTAAAAAAATTGCGGATAATTTTGTGTCCACTCATTTAACTGATTCGCGCAATATTACCTGGTTGGGCCATTTTCAAAATGGGATAACATATATCAGAGATGGAAAGTTTAATGAATTAAAGAGTAAAGAGCTATCTGAATATAAAATATCACAATTTCAGGAAGGCAATAATAAAGGTATTTGGGTTTCAACTTTAGGCGGAGGTTTATTTTGTATTGATAGTTTGTTTAATTTAAAAAAAGTAAATGTTGAAGGAATAGAAACTATTAACTCCTTTTTTATAAGCGACAACAATACTATTTTAATTGCAACTGTTGAGGGAGTGAAGATTTTTAAGATCGGCAAGAATAATTCTTTAACCTTCATTAAGGAAATAAAAGCAGTAAGTGGTAAAAACGTTAAACAGGTAATTCGTTCAAGCAGATCAAAAAATATTTTTTGGCTTGCTACAGAAAGCGAAGGTGTTTATGGGATCCAGGATAAAGAGTATGAAGTTTTTATTCACTTTTTGCCCGAATTAAATTCGTCTAAGAATAGGATCACGACAATTTACAGCGATAAGTCTGATAATTTATGGCTAAGTCTTTTTGGAGAAGGATTAAGAAAGATTTCTTTTAAAGATGATATACGCAAAAACATATTTACTGTTTCAAAAATTGAAAAGAAGAATGGATTGAAAAATCAATTCATCCAGTCTGTTTTCCAGGATGCTGAAGGTAATATGTGGTTTGGAACGTTTGGTGAAGGCTTGATCGAAAAGCCCGCTGAAAAATTTTCTTTTTATGGAACAGAGGAAGGGATTACTAATGTAGATGTTCAAAAATTAGTGACCGATATAAATAGGAATCTTTGGATCGGTTCAGATAAGGGGCTTGCATTTTTCAATACGGAAACAAATCAATACATAAATTATAATTCAAAAAATGGTTTTGTAACAGATAAAGTAAATGCTTTATTAATTGATAACAATAATAGTTTGTGGATAGGTACCGATAGTAATGGTATTTACAGGTTAAATATGCAAACTATGACCTTTGAAAATTTCTCAAAGCAACGCAGCTTACCAAAATTATCTGTTAACCACATAGCACAAAGCGAAAAAAATGTGTTTATCAGTACCAAGGAAGGCGTTTATTTATATGATAAATTATCCGGTACCATCACGTTAAATACAATGGATGAAGGGCTTTTTCATAATAATGTTCTACATATCCACATTGATACGAAACAACGTCAATGGATCTCTTCCAACGGATCACCACCTTATTTTATTAAAGATCAAAAGATCACATCGTTTAAAGAAATTCCTGATCTTAAATCATTTAATGTTCACGCAGTATGCGAAGATAACTCTGGAAATATCTGGATCGCAACTGTGGGTGATGGTGTTTTCAAATATGATGGCAGTCGTTTCGTAAATTATAAAACAGCTAACGGTTTACTGTCTGACTATTGTTACGGTATTGAAGTTGATAAAAATAATTCTGTTTGGGTAAGCCATAGAACAGGTTTAAGCGAAAAGAAAAATTTTCAAAAAGCTTTTCATGGCTTTTCAGGAAAAGACGGCTTGATTTATTATGAAAATAACCTGAATGCTATTTCTAAAGATATGAACGGAGATCTTTGGTTTGGTACAACACAGGGAATTGTACGTTATGATGCCGAAATGGGTAACAGTAATTTAAACGAGCCAAAATTATCTATAACAAAAATAACATTGAATGATAGTGTTTATGAACTTTCAAAAACTATCCGGAAAAAGTATGGCCACTATTCAACAAGAATAGATTTCCTGGCAGTATCATTAAGTGAACCAGATAAGATCTCTTATAGATATCGCCTTTTAGGGCTCGACAGCGTTTGGAAAACAACAATCATGCGTTATGTTGATTTTCCAAAATTGGGCGATGGTGAATATACA
>JACDED010000089.1 GCA_013816615.1 Bacteroidota bacterium | reverse complement strand
TGTTGATCCTGGATAAAAATAGTTTGATGCCATTTACTTAAAACACCGTAATGACCACAGGTATCGCGAATTTGCAATTTATATTTATACGATGTGGTATTTGGATCGCCATTTGCCGGGCCAATACTTCTTGCAGTATCAGTATATCCGCTATATGCATTTTTACTTATCGCAGCTATGCGCTGGTAAACATTATTATATATCTCGCGGTAAACAATAAAACTATCTACGTTATCGTATAAAGTTTTTTCCCAATAAATAACATTGTTATCTCCAAGAGTATCCACTGTAACCATACAAATATTTGGTGTCTCTACAAACGGAATAATAACACTTCCAATTGCAGTATTTGTACAACCACCCGTTGTACCGGTAACAGTATAATTAGTGGTAACAGATGTTGAAGCACTTACATTTATATTCTGACTTGTTTGTCCCGTACTCCAGGTATAAGTTGTTGCACCACTTGCGTTAAGTGTTACACTACCGCCACCACAGGTAAGGATAGATGTTGCAGCAATACCCGGCACTGAATAAATAGTTATGGTTTTTGATATAGATGCGCCGCTTCCAAATTGATTACCCGCATTCATAGTAATGGTTTTTGTACCTGGTGTAGAAAAAGTAACGGTTGGATTTTGCAAAATAGAACTTGATGGTGAGCCACCCGGCATGATCCAATTCCAGGTATTAGGCATGTTAATTGAAATATCATTTAACTGGATAGTTTGTCCTACACAACCGGTTGTTGGCGCAGTAAAATTTGAGACAGTAAATTTTTGTGATTTTAAATACATATTGTCTATTTTAAAATCTGCACCTACAAAAGAATTCTGAACCGGCCATTTTGATGATTCTATAGAAATTACCATAGTATCTGGAGCAATTGCAAGATTCCAAGGGATTTTTTTTAAGGTATATGTAGGAGCCTGGGGTAATAACGCATTGGCATTGCTTAAATAAACAAAGTTCTTTTTAAAATTAACAAATATCCTTGCACTGTCTGTAGGATTTGAAGGCAAATATTTATAATAAAAGAACATCGTATCTATTTGACCGGAATAAGGGGTGCCGCCCAACGTTGTTGTTTGAGTTGGCATACCTGTCATTGCTCTACCCACCTGCACCTGGCCATCACCAAATCCCGGAGGATCTGTTTGCAATTCAAGCGCATAATTTCCTGTATAAGCATCAGTAGTACGTTGAAAACCGCCACTTACATTCCAGCCATTTAACTTGTAATCTGTTTCGGTTTGCCATAATTCAAAGTTGCCATTTAAATTTGCAGGTTGAAAAGCCACGCCTGTAAACGAAATACTATCTAACTGAAGGCTGTTTCCGGGAATAGCGTTACCACTAAAAGCGTTACTTGAGGCAGAAGCAATAATAACTGTATCAGGAAAAACAGGTAAGGCCGGGCTCAGGGTTTGATTAAATAAAGTATAGGTTGTATGCGTAGTTGCTATCTTGTAAAAATAATTTCCAACAACTGAACCCGCTTTTTTAAATATTGCTAAAAAAATTGCAGTATCTGTTGGCATAATATTACTCTTATAAAAGAATTTTATGCCGGTTGGTTTTTGTGAATATGGAATACCGCCCGTTGGATTTGTACCCGGATTACCATTTGCAAAAAAAGCAAATGAAGTACCTGTTGGCACTGCCATAGTGGTTAATTTTAACGCGTATGAACCCTGATAAGCATCGGTTACTTTTGTTGCATTTACAGGACTTTGTACATTGTTATCTAATTTATAATTTGAAGTTTCGAAAAATTTAGGATTTTGATAACTGTTAACTATCCAGCTTTCAAAACCGCCATTTGGAACGGATTGAGAAAATGTAAAACCTGCAAAAAATAAGGTGATAAGGGTAAGTAAAATTTTTTTCATTATATGTGATTTTATTGAGATTAAAATTAAGCTATTTTAGATACACCGGGTACTACCAAATACGGTAGTTTGAATGTGATGATCTTACACTATTTTATTCTTTATAGCCACAGAAACGGCTTCTGTCATAGATTCAACGTGCAATTTTGAATAAATATTTTTCATGTGAAAACGAACCGTATCATAACTAATACCACATTTATCGGCTATCATTTTATAGCTCAATCCTTTTACAAGATGATTTAAAACTTCTTTTTCGCGCTCAGATAAATTAAAATCGGTTGTTACATTACTTTGTTGTGAGATCTTGAACATGTTTAACACCTTTGCAGCTATGCTGCCGGTAATTGGGGCACCACCATTATATGCTTCGATAATTGCCTGCATATATTCTGCCGGGCTCGATCGCTTTAAAATATATCCTGAAGCACCATTACAAATTGCCTGGAAAATAGAATCATCATCTTCAAAAACGGTTTGGATCACAATTTTCATTTCAGGAAATTCAGCCCTTAATAATTTCACAGCTTCAATACCATTAATACCCGGCATTTGTATATCCATCAATACAACATCAGGTTTGGATGAGATAATATCTTTTACAATTGAGTTGGCGTTTGAAAAAGAACCAACCATTTTAAAACCTTCATTAATGGAAAAAAGTGCAATAATGCTTTCGCGTAAGGCTTTGTTATCTTCAACTATCGCAACTTTTATCGTCATTTATTAATTATCAATATACAAAAATGGTTTTTTTAGCCGGAAGTATCAACTACTAAATCAGGTAGTTTTAAACTCCAGTTTTATGCTGGTTCCTATACCATTTACAGAACTTATATCCACATTACCTCCAATATCCACGGCTCTTTGCTTCATATTACTTATACCGTTGCCAGTGTCCATCCTGCTCTGTTCTATCCCCACTCCATCGTCTTTAATTATAAGAGAAAGCAGTTTATTTTTCCGGTTTAATTCTACCGTAATTGTTTTTGCTTTTGAATATTTTACCGCGTTATTAATTGCCTCTTTATATATTAAGAAAAGATTTTTTCTTTGTTCAATATCTAAAACCAATTTATCTACATTTGTTTCATTTAAAAAAGAGAATTCTATTTCTGAAGAATTGCAAATACTCTCCCCAAATATTTTCATCTTTTGTAAAACAAGGTTAAAATCATCATTTTTTGGATTGATACTCCAAACAATATCGCTCATGTTCTCAATAGTTTCGCCGCTTGTTTCTTCTATCTTCTCAATTACCTTGGCCTCAGCGGCTTTTGCCGGGTTTAATTTTGCTACACCGGCAAACATTTTTATACTGCTCAGGGCAGAGCCAATATCGTCGTGCAGATCGCTTGCAATTTTATTACGCAATAAAAGCACTTTTTGCTTTTGCATGTTAGTGTTTCTTTGAAATAAAATAAAACCCAATAATAACATTAAAACTAAACCCAGTACCAATAGATATTTATTTGTTTTTTCCTGTGTAAGTTTTACTTCATACAATTTTTTTTCGTTGGCAGTTTTTATACTATCCGCAATTATTCTTTTTTCATACTCATATTTAAACTGGGTAAGAAGAGCGCTCTTTTTGGTAGCAATGCTATTAATGCTATCATGCATTTTCACATATAGCTCCTGCATATTAAATGCTTCCTTATAATTGCCTTTAAGCTTATATATTCTCGAAAGTAATAGACTTGCATCACTTATTTCTTTTGGAAACCCTAATTGCTCTGCAATTTCAAATGCTCTTTTACTGCACTTAAGAGCTTCATCTATTTTATTTTGTTTTAAATATATCTCGCTCATATTTGTAAGCGTATTAGAAATAAGATCTTTATTATCCATTTCTTCCATGATCTTTAAAGCTCTTGTATAATGATCTAATGCTGAGTTCAGATCACCATTATATTCATAAACGGTACCGATATTTAAAAGCGACAAGGATATGCCATGCTTATTATTATACTCTTTATTGATCAGCATGCTTTTTTCGTAATATTCCAAAGCTAATGAGATGTTTTTTTGACCGTAATATAAAGCACCAAGGGCATTAGCCAGTTCGGCAATGCCTTGCTTAAAGCCTATTTTTTCACGAAGAACAAGACTCTTTTTAAAGTTCTCTATAGCCTTTGCGTCTTCCTTTTGGTTATGATAGATAACACCAATCTTACCAAGATTTAGAGAAGCTCCAAAGTCATCCCCAATCTTCTCACAGATCTTAAGACTTTGCTCAAAAAAACTAAGTGCTTCGGGTATATTGCCTTTACTATTATAAACAGAGCCAATATTACTTAATGAGTTTGCCTCCCCTGCAAGATCCTTGCTTTCGCGGCTAAGATTCAAGCTTAAAACATAATAATAAGCGGCACTGTCAATATTTCCAACTCTTTCATAAATAGATCCAATATTATTAATAGATGTAGCCTGACCGGGTTTATAATTTATTTGTTTGTGTAATTCTGCGCTTTTCCTGTAACATTTTAATGCCTCTTTATTATTACCTTCATTTTGTGCAATAGAACCTTCGTTTGTTATTGAATTTGCCAAATACCTGGTATATGTCTTTTTTAAAAGCTCATCAGAAACTGATCTTAGTTTTTGCTCTGCAAATGATTTTAACTGCAAATTAAAAGCCGGCCATTCATCATCCGTTGCATTTTCTGCCAGGTAAGATAAAAGATTACATTTTACAGTATCATTTTTTACAACCTTTAATTCAGCTTTTAAAGAATCTATGTAAGCTACCTGTCCAACCAAACGGTTAAACAACATTATTAAACAAATAATAATGCAGGTGCTTACGAATTTATTGAGTCCTGATAACATAAAAATTGCAATACAAGGTAGACAATTTTATTTTGGGCCAGCCGGTGTGTTTTTTCAAATTGCAGGCTACTACTGTCACATCTTCAAGAAGCTGTAAATGAGCCGTTTTACCTTGTAAATACCAAAATAAAGTTAATTACAAACAGGTTATTCCCTAAGGCCGTATTTCTTTTTTTAATTTGTTAAATTTGCGGGAATATGGATCAACGCGCTACCTCATTTTTGAAGCTTTTAAAGATAATGGATGAACTCAGGGAACAATGCCCCTGGGATAAAAAACAAACCATTGAAAGTATAAGACATTTAACTATTGAAGAAACTTATGAATTAAGCGATGCGATCTTAAAAGGCAGCATGTACGAAATTAAAAAAGAACTTGGCGATATTTTATTGCACATTGTTTTTTATTCACGTATTGCCAGCGAAACAAAAGAGTTTGATATTACAGATGTAATAGATGCTTTATGTGAGAAACTTATTTTCAGGCACCCACATATTTACGGTGATGTAAAAGCAGAAACTGAAGAACAAGTCAAACAAAACTGGGAACAATTAAAACAAAAAGAAAAAGGTGGCAACACTTCTGTTTTATCTGGAGTGCCAAATAGCATGCCCGCTTTATTAAAAGCGTATCGTATACAGGAAAAAGCCCGCGCTGTTGGTTTTGATTGGGAGGACCCCAGCGAAGTTTATAAAAAAGTAAAAGAAGAGCTTAATGAGTTTGAGGCCGAAATAAAAAACAAAAATATGCAGGCAGCAGAAAAAGAGTTTGGAGATGTTTTATTTTCATTGATCAATTACGCGCGATTTTTAAATATTAACCCCGAAGATGCTTTAGAACAAACGAATAAAAAGTTCATTAAACGTTTTGGTTATATGGAGGGCAAAGTAAAAGAGCAGGGTAAACAAATAGCTGACTGCAAGCTTGAAGAATTAGATATTTATTGGAACGAGGCAAAAAAACTTTAAGAAGAAAAAACCGCATTTGAAAACATTCGTAAAAAATAACTGGCTTTACTTTTTTCTTTATATTCTTGCTTTATCTGTTGCTGCTTATTACCTGCTGCAATTTGATAAAGTAAGCATTCACTTAAAAATAAATAAACTGGTTGGTAATACCGCCATTGATACTTTTTTTAAATATTTTACGCATATTGGCGATGGCGTATTTGCAATTATACTTTGTCTTATTATTTTAATATTTAATATCCGCAATGGTATTTTTGTATTAGGCAGTTATCTTTTATCGGGTATTACAACTTCTATCTTAAAAAATTATTTATATGATGTTAACCGTCCGCATTTTGTATTTGGTTATTTTTTACCGGACACTAAAGTTAATTATATTGAAGGTGTTGATATGATGGGCCTTAATAGTTTTCCGAGCGGTCACTCAACGTCGGCCTTTGCAATATTCACTTCGCTCGCGCTTATAACAAATAATAAGAATCTTAAAATTATTTTCTTCATTTTCGCATTTCTTTCTGCATTTAGCCGCACTTATTTATCGCAGCATTGGTTGGTGGATATTACTATCGGAAGTATTATTGGCACAACCGCAACCCTTCTAATTTATTTTGCATTTTATAATACCAATAAACTTCAAAGACTTAACAAACCACTTTTTAATTTTAAAGGCGCTTGACACTTTATTTAAAAAATAACACGTTTATCATTTTTTTAATTGCACTTATTACCGCGGTTATTTTTATTCCGTTTATCGGTAACTGTCCTTTATTTGATTGGGATGAAGTTAATTTTGCAGAATGCGCAAGAGAAATGTTGGTAACCGGAAATTATTCCCATGTTCAACTCAACTTTCGTCCGTTCTGGGAAAAGCCACCCCTTTTTATCTGGCTGCAAGCCGCCAGTATGAATATTTTTGGCGTGAATGAATTTGCGGCCCGTTTTCCAAATGCCATTTGCAGTATAGTTTCATTGGTTGTTTTATTTAATATTGGTAATAAATTTCATTCTCAAAAATTCGGTATCATCTGGAGTTTATTATATGCATCGTGTTTATTGCCGCATCTTTATTTTAAATCCGGCCTTATAGATCCCTGGTTCAATTTATTTATTTTTCTCTCCATTTATAATTGCCTTCAATTCATTAATAATCCAAACGGCAAAAAAGAGATCGTTAACGCATTACTTGCAGGCTTATTCTTAGGGGCAGCTGTACTCACAAAAGGCCCTGCAGCTATTTTAATTGTGGGCATAACCTTACTCGCCCATTTTATATGGACAAAACAATTAAAGCTTTTACTTTCAAAACCACTTTTAATTTTTGCCGGCACAACACTTTTTGTTTCTACAAGCTGGTTTATTATTGAATGGCTTAAAGGCAACCAAAGCATTATCACTGAATTTATAGATTACCAGGTACGCTTATTTAAAACAGAGGACAGTGATCATGGCGGCACTTTCTTTTATCATTTTATTGTATTGCTTATTGGCTGTTTTCCTGCATCGCTTATTTTTATCGCTGCGTATTTAAATTACTCAACACTCACTCCTTACCAAAAACAATTTCGTAAAATATTTATTTGTTTATTTTGGGCAGTACTCCTCATCTTTTCCTTTGTACAAACCAAGATCGTACATTACTCTTCGCTTTGTTACTTCCCTTTAACTTTTGTTGCTACAATTGGCATAGTGCAGAATTTCGAACGTTTAAAATTTAACACCATTCTAAAAATAATTTATTGGTTAGTTACGGCCATATTTGCAATTGCACTTATATTAGTTGGGTTTATTGATCAATTAAAGCCGTGGCTTTTAAACAGCGGGCTTATTCAAGATGAATTTGCGATCCAAAATTTACAAGCAGATGTAAAATGGACAGGCTTTGAATCGTTAATTGCTTTATTATTTTTGCTTGGTGCTGTATTTGTTTTTATTGCCGTAAAAAAACATAAAATAAAATTATTGTTTTATGGTATGGTATTTAATTTACTTTTTATCTATACCACAATTGCAGTAATCATTCCTAAAGTAGAACTATATTCCCAACATGCGGCAATTGAATTTTACAAGGCTTGCAGCAAACACGATTTTTACGTTGAAACACATGGTTTTAAAAGTTATGCCTACATTTTTTATTCAAACCTTGGCCCTGAAGATTATTCTGATCCTGAACAGATAAAGGCGATCAATAAAACACTTGATGGTCTTGAAGAGCAAGGCCAATCACGCTTAACAGGTTTTGCGCTGGCAAATATGTTCTTTCTTGAGAATTCGCCCATTAAAAAACCTGCGTTTATTGTTTCAAAAAGCAGTCATGAAGCAGAATTATCACAAAAGCCAGATCTAAAAAAGCTTTATTCTAAAAACGGCTTTTGTTTTTTTGTGAAAATGCCTGCCAAATAGTCTATTTTATTTACTGGCATAAAATATGATTTAAACAAAGTATAATTTAAAGATAATAGCGTATGAATTTTGGAGATATGGATGAATTAACCTTTAAACAGGGGCTTGATGAGGATTCGGATTTTATTCCTTTATTAAGTAGTGAAGATGAAGATACAATGCAGAATGAGAAAATTCCTGAAATTCTGCCAATATTACCGCTTCGGAACACCGTTTTGTTTCCCGGCGTAGTTATTCCTATTACTGTAGGCCGTGATAAATCAATTCACCTGATAAAAGACTATAATAAAGGAGATAAGACGATTGGTGTTGTGGCTCAAAGAAGGGACAGTGTTGAAGAACCGACCGAGCTTGATCTTTATAACGTTGGTACTGTAGCGCAAATAATAAAAATGCTCCGTATGCCCGATGGTAATACAACCATAATTATACAAGGTAAAAGGCGCTTTAAAATTGATGAGTTCATTCAAACCGAACCTTATCATAAAGCAAAAGTTTCGCCATTTGATGAAATAAAACCACCAAAAACAGATAAAGAATTTAATGCGATCATTTCCAATTTAAAAGAAACATCTGTACAAATTGTAAAGATCTCGCCAAACATACCAAGTGATGCTAGCTTTGCTATAAATAATATTGACAGCCCTACTTTTTTAGTCAATTTTATTTCTTCTAATATGAATGCGAATACAGAAGACAAGCAAAAAATGTTAGAAGTTGCTAATTTAAAAGACCGCAGCTTATTGGTGCTTGAAAATCTGAATAAAGAGTTTCAAATATTGGAGTTAAAAAATCAGATCCAGAATAAAACAAAAATGGATCTTGATAAACAACAACGCGAATATTTTTTAAATGCGCAAATTAAAACCATCCAGGAAGAATTGGGTGGTAATAATTTTGAGCAGGAAATTAACGGGTATCTTGAAAAAGCAAAAGCAAAAAAATGGAGCGACGAAATAAAAGAAACCTTTGAAAAACAAATTGCCAAACTGCAACGCATGAACCCGAATGCGGCTGAATATGGCATTCAAACAAATTATATTGAATTACTTTTAGAATTGCCTTGGAATGAAATTACTACAGATAATTTTGATCTTAAACATGCGCAAACAATTTTAGATGAAGACCATTTTGGTTTAGAAAAAGTAAAAGACCGTATCATTGAGCATCTGGCGGTATTAAAATTAAAAGGCAATTTAAAATCGCCTATTATTTGTTTATACGGACCTCCGGGAGTTGGTAAAACATCTTTAGGAAAAAGTATTGCAAAAGCATTAGATCGCAAATATGTGCGCATGAGCCTTGGCGGTTTAAAAGATGAAAGCGAGATCCGTGGACATCGTAAAACCTATATTGGCGCTATGCCCGGCAGGATCTTACAAAATTTAAAAAAGGTGCAATCCTCCAACCCTGTTTTTATTTTAGATGAGATTGATAAAGTTGGAAGTGATTACCATGGTGATCCATCATCAGCATTATTGGAAGTATTGGATCCTGAACAGAACTCTACGTTTTATGATAATTTTTTAGAACTGGATTATGACCTGAGCAAAGTGATGTTCATTGCTACCTGCAATAATCTTTCAAACATACAGCCTGCTTTGCGCGATAGAATGGAAATTATTGAAGTGAATGGTTATACGGTTGAAGAAAAATTAGAGATCGCTAAACGTCATTTAATCCCAAAACAGGTTGAAGAAAGCGGTTTGAAAAAACCACAATTAAAGATCAGCGATAAAGTATTGGAATTTTTAATTGAAACTTATACTGCGGAAAGCGGCGTACGTAATTTAGAAAAGAAAATCTCTAAAATCGCTCGTAACACGGCGGTGCATATTGCCCGCGAAGAAGATATTCCAAAGGTCACCGAAGAAAGTGTTGTAAAGATACTTGGACCTTCGCATATAAAAGATAAATACCAGGGCAATGATATTGCCGGTGTTGTTACAGGCTTGGCATGGACACAGGTTGGTGGCGATATTTTATTTATTGAAACCAGTTTAAGCAAAAGCAAATCAGGTAAATTAACCTTAACCGGAAATTTAGGCGATGTAATGAAAGAAAGTGCCACGCTTGCATTAGAATATTTAAAAGCCCATCCTCATTTAATAGATGCGGACGAAGACACTTTTGAAAAACACAATATTCACATTCATGTACCTGAAGGAGGAACCCCGAAAGACGGGCCAAGCGCAGGTATTGCTATGCTTACCTCTTTAGCCAGCGCATTTACGAAACGTAAAGTAAAAAAAGCATTAGCTATGACCGGCGAAATAACTTTACGCGGCAAGGTATTACCCGTTGGCGGCATAAAAGAAAAAATACTGGCCGCTAAACGCGCGGGCATTAAAGAAATTATTTTATGCCTTGATAATAAAAAAGACGTGGATGATATTAAAGCGGATTACGTAAAAGGTGTTACTTTTCATTATGTGACACAAATGGAAGACGTTTTAAAAATGGCCTTATTAAAAGAAAAGGTGAAAGAGAACGTATAAACGTTAAATTCCTCCGTTTTACTTCGCTTCTTAAACTATGATATTTAAATTTTATTCCTACTTTTATGTGGTTAAAATGGAGATACCCTTTAGTGGAAAACATTAGCAGCTTTTATATTATTAAACTTTTATTTGCCAACTGGAAAAAACTGGTAATTGTTGCTGTTATTTCTATTGGTGTTTCCATACTTATTACTGCGCCATTTATTATGCCGCCTGATTACAAGTCGTCTTTTATAGTATATCCGAATAACATGATCCCTACCGGTAGAGAATCAGCTACTGAACAATTGTTTCAATTCTTTAGCAGTGAAACTGTAAAGAATAACCTTACAAAACGCTTTAATTTATTTGAACACTATAAAATAGAAAAAGGCACAAGCAAAGCACAGAATACTTTTAATCAGATCTATAATTCTAACATACAAATTAAATTTACCCGTTATCAATCTATCGATGGTGGGGTTGTGGATGAATCACCTGAATTTGCCAAAGAGCTGGCTGAAGGCCTCATTGACGAAATTAACGCTGCAGTTAGAGCAAGTAAAAAAGAAAAATATAATGAGTATGTTTCGCTTTATTCGCGTCAGTTAAAAACCAAAAAAACTGAAATTGATTCGTTGGAAAATAAATTAAAATTTATGCGGGTTAATTATGGCATTTTAGATGTTACTGCGCAAACAAAAAATGTAAGTAAAAATTCAGGTAAAAAAGAATTGAACGCTATTGATAAAGAGCTTTTACTTAATTTAAAAGAACATAGCGGCGAATATACTATCCTGCAAAGCCGTTTTAATATTGAGCTTGAGAATTATAAATTCTTAAAACAAAATTACGATAAGAACATGATTGATCTTAATGCCAATTTAAGTTATGTAACGGTGGTATCTTCCCCTAACCTACCGGTTAAAAAAAATTCACCAAATCGCCTGGTAATTTTATTGATGATAACACTTTCATCACTTTTTTTAAGCTCAATTATTATTGTGTTTAAGGATAAGAAGGAAAATTGATTTGATTTATTAACCTGCACAAGGAGGGGGCATTAATTAAAAGTTTTTAATAGCACAAAGGCCGCCCAGTAATAAGGCTTCGGGTATTTCTTTTTCACTTCCAGCTGCGCCATTTTAAATGCAGTTTCAGCATTTTGTGTACTTGCGTAGTTTTTATAGAATTCGCTCATTAATTGTTGTGTGGCATCATCATCAACCGGCCACAAACTCATGATGATGTTTTTTGCACCCGCAATTGTAAATGATCTTTGTAAACCGGCAACACCTTCACTTCCCATTTCATCACCTAAACCCGTTTGGCAGGCTGATAGCACAACAAGATCGGTATTTGATAAATTAAGTAAAGAGGCTTCATAAGCAGTAACGATACCATCATTTTCAGAATCTTTATTTAACGAATCGGCTGTTGATGGTCCTGCACCTGCAAGAATAATACCCGAACGCAATAATGAATTATCTTTTATTGCTGAATTTTCAAATCCTAAAAATAATTTATCGTCACTCTCAATGCTTTTTAAATAAAAACCGTGTGTTGCAATATGTAAAATTTTAGGTGAATTTATTTTTCTTAAATTTTCTTCACTTGCGTATTCATCTGTAAAGGTTAAAGTTTTCCAGTTCTTTGCATTTAAACTTTTTGATATTTCTTCTACTTCGGTTTTTGTACCCGGAAGTTTTGCAAGATTAACGAGGCCAAAACGCTGTGCTACCAATTGACTGGAGGCCAGAGCTTCTTTTGCTTTTTTAGTTTTAAAATCGTAATCATAATCAGGGTAACCAAATAATGCAGCGGTTAAATTTAACGATGCATTTACTTTAGGGTTTTTTGAAATAGAACTTAGATTTGAGATCTGGTAAAATTCATGATCATCTACCAGGTACTTTTTTGTGGAAGTATTATATAAACTTAAAAAACTTAGTTTGTGAAAAATACCGTCAGAGCTAACATAGATGCGGTTAGCACCTTTTAAAGAATTTTCGAGAGGCTTCAGAAATGCCGCGTAACTTAAAGTATCTGTTAACTGATCGTCAATACTATTAGAATAATGTTCGAATTTTTTTCCTTCAAGAGCATCACCATCTTTATAAACAATAAAATCAGGTTCGGTCAATTTATTTTTTATTACAAGTACGCCGTATTTAATAACGCCCTGTGAATCGTTTACGGCTTCATTTACTTTAAAGATCTCAACAGCAGCTTCATTATCTTTTAAATTTTGTTTTAATTCATCAAAAGAAACAGAACCTGTTTTTGCAAACGACTTCAATTTGGATTTTAGTTTTACTTCCAGATCTGATGTTTTTTTAAATAGATCATTATTATCAAAAACAGCTTCGGTAGATTTAAAATTATTTAAGAGCTCATTCTTTACAAGCAGCCAATCATTATATATATATTTCAGATCGGCATCATTACTTGCCTCGATCTCTTTTTTCACTTGCGCCGAGCGGTTGGCAAGTAAAGATTTTAATTGTAATTGATAACGCAGGGCGCGTTTTAAATGTTCGCCAAAATTTTTGGTAGGTTTATTTAATTTATAATTGATAAGAAAAATATTATAGCTCTCAAAAACAGGCGTTATAAATTGTAGATAAGCCATTTGATCGGCTTCGCTCATAGCATTAAAATAATCATTTAATTGTGCTGAATAAAGATCAAGGCATTCAAAATACAAAGGCGTTGCTTCTTCAAAACGACGCTGCAAAGCATACACCTCAGCCAACGCCAATTGCGCCTCACCAAACAACTGATGTTTACGACCAAAGTTTCTTTCAATTAAAGACAATGCTTCTTTTAAATTAATTTCGGCTTTGGATAATTGACCGGTTTTACGATATAAACCATACGTTGAGATCAAATAAGCCGGATAACGGTAATGATCTTTACCTACACTTTTTTCAATGATCTTAAGCGCGTTTAATTTACATTCTTCTGCTTTTTTATACTCTTTAAAGTGCAAATAACATAAGGATAAATTATTTAGGCAATTACCATAAGCCTGGTGTTCTTCACCAACAACTTCTTTATAAATATCTTTTGCCTGCAAATTTCTTTCAAGCGCTTCTTTATAATAACCGGCATCAAAATAAACATTTGCCAGGTTAGAAACAGCGTTTGCATAATTCTCGGTTTTTTCACCATAGCGTTCTTTCCGGATCTCAATAGCAGTTAACAATATTTCAGAGGCCTCGCCAAATCTTCCCAGCATTCTTAAAAGATCGGCCTTGTTGCTTAAGGTGCTGCAATAAGGTTCGGTTTTATCTTCCCCTGCGGCTTTACGAATTTCCAAGGAGTTATTATAACTGTCTTCCGCCAGCTTTAATTCACTTATATTTTTATAACACAGGCCAAAATTATTTTCGATAGTTGCTAAAATATCCCTGTCTTTTATTTTGTATTTGTAATGAAACATTTTTGCGCTTTTCAGATTACTGATCGCAAGATCATATTCACCAACTTCTCTGTAAACATCTGAAATATTAGATAAACCTATTATGTAACCAAGCGTATCACCCAATTTAAGCGCGCTTTTTTCATTAACAATGTTCGAATAAATATCAATGGCAGATTTATAATCTCCTAAATTTTGAAGTATAATAGCTTTATAATTTAAAAGGCCCAAATACCTCAGCGTATTTTCTCCTTCAATAGTTTTATAATAAAATAATAAAGCATCAATACCTGGTTTTGCCTTTTCATACTTCTCAAGGTTTACAAGCAATTTTGTATAGTTATAATACACTTCGGTGTATTCTTTACTATTTGCACCGTATATAAGTGACATGCCATACATACAGGCTTCGTAAAATTTCTCGGCTTCTACAAGATAATCCTGCCCCTGGTAATAATACGCCAGGTTTAATTCTGTAATATAAATTAAGAGCGTGTCTTTTGCTTTTTGTGAATACTCATAAGATGAAACATAACTTTCGCCCGCTTTTTGAATATTATTTTGGCTATAATATTCACTGGCCATTAAACTGTAGAATTGTGTAGAGTTATCGGGAAAATTAACGAATTGCTTTTGATGTTTTTTTTCGAAAGCAAGAAGATCGTTTAAATTCGCACCTTCAGGGGCATCAATTTTTTTAAGTAGTACCGCCCAATCTTTTTCATAGGTTTGTGCGTTTAAAAAATTAAAAAAGAAAACAAAGGTTATTATTTTAAAATGTAATTTCACATATCAAATTTAACCAAACTTTTATGAAAAAAATATTTTATCTCTCTAACTGCGATACCTGCAAACGTATTATTGATGAATTAGACCTAAAGAAAAAAGGTTTTGAGTTTCAGGATATTAAAACCGAAAAGATAACCGCGGCGCAATTAGATGAATTAAAAAAGAAAACTGGTTCTTACGAAGCCTTATTTAGTAAGATAGCCCGTAAGTATAAAGAGCTTAAATTAAACGAGAAGAAGCTTACCGAAGCTGAAATGAAAAAATTGATACTTGAGGAATACACGTTTCTAAAACGTCCGGTAATATTAATAAATGATCAGATCTTTGTAGGAAATTCAAAGAGCGTTATTGCCGAAGCAAAAGCTGCTTTATAACAAAAAACCCCGCTTTGTAAAACAAGCGGGGTTTTAATTTTATAAAAACAATTAACCTACTTCAATATCTTCCTCTACAGGATCAGTTATCACTTTTCCGGTTTTATTTTTTGCTTTGTGAGCATTGTGTTTTTGCGTTTTGATAGCGTCAAATTTTGATTTTTGTTCAGGTGTTAAAAACCCATTTACACTTGTTTCAAAAGCATCATAATTTGTTTTCATATTGCCACGAAGCTCTTTTCTTTCTTCAGGAGTAGTTGAACCTTTTAATTTTTCATGATACGGTTGATTAGCCATTACTCGTTTTAAAGCAGCCACTTCCCATTGCGATTTTTGATCAGCATTTAAGCCTAATTTCTTTTCAGCCCATGTTGCTGCTTTTTTAGCGCGTTCTTCGGGGGTGTGTTCTTTTTTTGCTTCTTTTTTTGTAGCAGTTGCTTTTGTAGCATCCTGTGCATAATTCATAGAACTTAATCCTGTTACTAATGCAAGCGATAAAATTATCTTTTTCATATTGTTGTTTTTTTATTTTTGACTTAACTAAATTATAAAGGTTTAATTGATAATGCTAATTTTATTACTTAATTAACGAAATTTTCATTCTTATATCTTCCAGTGGCCTGTCACGACTATCTTTCTTTGCCGCGGCTATCTTATCTATTACTTCCATCCCTTCAATTACCTCGCCAAAAACAGTGTATGTTCCATCCAGGTGAGGGGTTCCGCCAACAGTAGTATAAGTATCAATTTGTTGTTGGTTAAATTTATATTCGGGTGTTCTTAAGTGTTCGGTTTTTATAAAAGCTTCTATTTGTGCGTTTACAAAAACGGCGCTATCTGTATTATTTTCAGTTTTTAGCCTGTCGTATCTTTTCTTTAACTGTTTGCCTTCATCAGTTTTCATAAAGGCCCCGGCGCAATTATTATAATGAGCTTTATTGATCCTGTCTTCAGCCTTTTTAAGATCTTCTATAGTTTTTTTCTTGCCCATTACAATATAAAATTGCGCAGCGCTTGATTCGAACTTTGGATTTATATCATCGCTCTCGCGGGCTGCTGCTAATACACCTTTTTTATGAATAAGTTTTGGATTTATCTCTGCCGGAATTGTATACCCCATATCGCCATGCCCTAATGAATCTCCGCGTTTTGCCTTTTTACTTAAAAGGTCTCCGCCCTGTATCATAAATTCGTTAATTACCCTATGAAATAAAAGTGAATCGAATACTTTTTGCTTAACAAGTTTCAAAAAATTAGCCTTATGTAAGGGAGTTTCTTCAAACAGTTTTATTTTCATTTTTCCATAATCTGTCTCTATAATAACGGTTTCTTTACTCAAAGTTTGCGCATTTACACTCAGTAATACGGCATTTAGGGCAAAAATTAGGCTAATTATATTTTTCATTTAAAATAGTTTATGTATATTTGTTAAGCTAATATCAATATAATTTATTATGAAACAAATTGCAATCATTCTTGCCGGATTTTTGATCTCTACATTCGCTCTTACCAACATTTCCTGTCAAAAAAACACGGATTGTGTTGCTACTATTAATTGTGTAGATTCATTAGGCCTACCGGTTGATAATGCAGCTGTTTTATTATATGCAACCATTAAAACTTCAAGTGGCGGAACAGTTACGGCCGATCTAAAAGCTAATGCTGTTACGGATGCCGGTGGATCAGTTAAGTTCACTTTTAAATTACCCGCTATTTATGATATCAGAGCTACCCGTGTGCTTACAGCTCCTAGCAAAACCATTGTTGGTACAGGTATTATTAAATTAGAAGAAGGCAAAGGCGCTGAAAAGACCGTTACTTTAAAATAACATTTATAAAATTATTTATTCCCAAAAGCTGCTCAATAAAAGAGTGGCTTTTGTTTTTTATATACGTTTTTATACGTATCTTGAGTCCGTATAAGTGACCATCTTAAATTTTATAACAAAGATCCTGGTGATTTCACCGGTTGTTTTTCTTTTGTCATGCGGGCCAAATGATAAGGCTGGCGATGATGAAGGCCTTATTGAGTTTGCAACAAATCCAATTGATGAAAAACATCCTCTGTTTGGTTTAGCACCAAGCACAGCTACTTTAAAGTATAAAAAAAGAAAAATTTGCGCTCGAAATGAGTTCAATGGGTATGTTTCACACTTCAATTATTGGGGATATTGACGCAAAAACCATTACCCAAACCGTTAAATTCTTAGATATTAAAGAGGCTTGTATTGAAACGGAGAAAGATATTATTGCCGAGAACAATGACTTTGCCTTAAAAATTGAAGAAACTAACGAAACCAAGGATATTATCGGCCTTAAGAGCTATAAACTAAAGGTGACGATGGCTAACAACCCGGAGGTTAGGTTTGATGCCTGGTATACTAAGGACCTGGGTATGGAAGATTGTAACAGCCTTAACCCCTATGCACAGATAAAAGGTGTTTTATTGGATTACCGTGTTAAAAAGATGGGTATGGAAATGCATTTTGTTGCTACATCAAGAAAAAAAGATGTTATATCTGAAAAAACCTTTGAGATCCCATCTCACATGAAGATCGTTTGTAAAGAAGAGCTTGCAAAGGTTTTCACTCAATAGCCAATTCAATGACCCCATCTTACTTACCAAAAAGACTAAATTTTTACTTTTACAAAAAAGAAGCTTTTATTTTTAATATTAAATTTATTTTATACATTAGCCGACTATAATTTTGACCACATTTAAATTTATATCCAAATACCTGACTGTTTTTACAGTTGCATTATTTTTTGTATCATGCTCGTCTGATAAATCAGGTGGCAATGAAGAAGGCATTATTGAGTTTGATACAAAAGCAATTGATGAGCAACATCCTCTTTATGGTTTAGCTCCAAGTTCAGCTACATTAAAATTTAAAAAAGAAAAATTTGCTATTGAAATGAGCACCATGGGTATGTTTAACACTGCCATTATTGGTGATACCAAAGCTAAAACTGTTGCACAAACAGTTAAGTTCATGGACATTAAACAAGCTTGTATTGAGAATGAAAAAGATATCATTACTGATAATCTTGATTTTGCTTTGAAGATAGAAGAAACAAAAGAGACAAAAAAAATAATGGGTTTAAAGGCGCATAAAATAAAAGTAACCATGGCTGCAAATCCAACAATTACTTTTGATGCCTGGTATACTAAAGAATTAGGTATGGAAGATTGCAACAGCTTAACTCCCTATTCACAGGTTAAAGGTGTTCTTTTAGATTATCGTATTAAAAAAATGGGTTTGGAAATGCACTTTATTGCCAAGTCTATTAAAAAAGTTGAAATTCCTGACAACACTTTTGAGATCCCTGCTTCTATGAAAATAGTTTCAAAAGAGGAAATGGCTAAGTTTTTTGCCAATCTTCAATAATATTTTCCTTTTATACTTTTACATTAATTTAACACCAAATAATTTTTATCTTGGTACTATATTTGACGTACATAACAAACTTTAAAACCAATAAAATGAAAAAAATTATCACTTCGGCTGCGTTAATACTTGTTTCAGCCCTTGCAGTTGCACAAGATAACTACACCGTTAAAATGAATATGAAAATTGAAGGTTTACCACCTGAGTATGCCGGTTTTGGCGAACAGGAAATGGTGAATTATGTAAAAGGTGAAAAATACAAAAATGAGATCAGCAGTATGATGCTTACTTCTATAACTGCTTTTGATGGTAAAAAATTAACGTCAGTTACCGAACAAATGGGTAACAAATCAGGATACACAGCTACCAAAGAAGAATTGGAAGCGGCTGAAAAAACTGAAAAAGCCGAAGCAAAACCAAAAATTGAATATACTACTGAAAAGAAAACAATTGCTGGTTACGAGTGTACAAAAGCAATTCTTACCTCAGTTGATAAAAATAAAAAAGAACATAAGGTAACTGTTTGGGCAACTGAAAAAATTAAACATGAGCCAAAAAGAAAAACAGGCGGTAAAGGTATGAGCCTTGATTTTGGAGATCTTAAAGGTTATCCTTTAGAGATTGAAATGAACGAGAGCCAACAAGGTATGGATATGAAAATAATGATCACTGCTTCGGAAGTAAGCACCGCTGCAATTGATGATTCTGTTTTTAATGTAAATACAGAAGGTTACAAAATGATGACCTATAAAGAAATGGAAGAGAAAATGAAAGCGATGAAAGAAGCAAAATAATCTTTCAGAAAATAAATTAAAAAGCCCTTCTAAAACGAAGGGCTTTTTTTTATACAACCACTTTTTCTGAAAATATGATCTGGTTTTCCTCGAGCTCTTTTAAAAGCGGTAAATAAATTTCTTTTTTGGTTGGAATTTGTACACCGTTTAAATTAAATTTCTTGGTAAGGAAATTTTTAACGGTAATAGCTAACGGAAGTCCAACGGTTAAAGCCATTCCGGTATGATGCTCGTCTTTACCAATAACTACCAGCGACGAATTTAATTTCTGTATCTCCTTACCCGGTAAAGTATATTCAAACTGATGCTGCATCACGATCATATCTTTATCGTTCGGTTTTAACTTCCATTTTTCTTCTAGCAGGGCTTGTAACAATTGCGCGGGAGTACCTTGCG